>JACQFO010000136.1 GCA_016200025.1 Nitrososphaerota archaeon | reverse complement strand
TGCTTCCTATGTCAGGACGTCTGCCACGTGGTCAGGGAGCATGAAGCGGAATACATAGGGCCGAGGTGGGTCGTCAAGGCCGCTTCTCTCGACATGCACCCGATGGATGGGCTGAACAGGTCGAAGTTTATGAAGGACGCAGGCGGGCTGGGGTATTGCAACATCACGAAGTGTTGCCAGGAGATCTGCCCTGAACACATAGTCATCACGGACGACGCGATCATTCCGGAGAAGGAGAGGGTCGTGGACACTCACTACGACCCGCTGCTGTGGGTCGTAAGGCACGTCCCGAGAAGCCAGGACCAGTTGGAGGTCGAGGTGAAGAAGGTCCTAAAGGTGGTGTTCTGGGTCGCTATACTTGCCCCCTGGGTGCTGGTGCCGGCGTACTACCTCTTCCGTGGGCTCTTCGGCTAGGCGCTAGCGGACAGCTACGGAGCTCAGAAGCAGCGCAAAGCCGGCCGCCATCGTGAGTGCCAGGGTCGTAGTTGGGGCCCCAGCCGAGTTTTCGACTAGGCCTCCTAGGAGGATCACTACGAGGCCGACGAGGAAGAGTGGATACCTGAGCCTCTTCGGCATGCGCGGCTTCTTTCCAATCAATTGGCTAGGCTCCCAGTACCGAGGCGTCCAGAGGAAGGCCCGCTGAGACCCCTCTCAGGTAGAGGTCGGCAAAGAAGATCGTTAGAAGGCTGATCCAGGCGAGGGCTTCGTGGTGTGCGTTGAGCCAGCTTTGCCTGTCGTAGACGCTCTTCCGCAGGCCGCCTCCCATGACGCAACTGTAACAGTCGACGTTGCCGCCCACCAGGTGCCTAAGCGCGTGGCAGGAGAGGGTCCAGGCGGTCAAGAGCAGGGCGTTGGCAAGCAGGACGAGGCTGCCCAGGCGCAGCGCGAAGCTGCCGCTGAAGACGAGGGAGTGGTAGAAGTCATAGTAGAAGAACGGGAGGATCGCGATGCCGGCGTAGAGGAAGTATCTGTGGAAGTTCTCGAGCTGGAAAAGCGCGTTCCGCTCACCAGTATAGTGGCGGCCTGCCCCCTCGCCTCTGTCCGCGTTTAGGCAGCCGAGGGGATGCCTGAAGATATGCCTGTGGTAGTCCTTCCTGTAGGCGTAGCAGGTGAGCCTGAAGGCTCCGGGCAGAGGGACGATCAATATCGTCGGGCTGTAGAACGGGTCGATGTAACCCGCGAATTCGACTACGGGAAAGGCGAGCAGGGCCCAGAAGCCGAGCGCGAGTATTCCGATGAAGGAGTAGAGCCTCCAGTTGGGCTCGAAGAGTTCGTAGGGCAGGAGCTGCTTCCAGTCGAGCCTCAGTGTGAGATGACCCCTGGGGCCGGGGTCGGGCTTCTGTGGCTAAAAGCAGTTCTGCGAGGCTCAGGCCATCGGGTCGGAGCCGTCTGCGTCTTCGTAGTGGGCGCCGAGGTAGCCGTAAACGCCCGTTTTCAGCACTTTCATCCCCAGCAGCGCGCACTTGACCCTGGACGGCCCGAGCTCGGGGTTGCCGAGCATCTTGAAGACGTCCTCCTTTGAGACGTCT
The DNA here is from genome assembly GCA_016200025.1 of Nitrososphaerota archaeon. Classification (GTDB taxonomy): domain Archaea; phylum Thermoproteota; class Nitrososphaeria; order Nitrososphaerales; family Gagatemarchaeaceae; genus UBA183. Next base: position 2,735 of record JACQFO010000136.1, on the reverse strand, counting down.
TTGACCCAGTCGAGGGCCTTTCCCTTCGCGAGCTCCGTGAGCATCGACGCGGAGGCGAGGCTGATGGCGCAGCCCTTGCCAGAGAACTTGATCTCCCCGATGCTGTTCTTGGGTCCTACTTTGATCTGCATGTCCACCTCGTCGCCGCAGAGTGGGTTTGAGTCGTGGGCCTCGATGTCGAACCTTTCTAGCTTCCCGAAGTTCCTAGGGTTGCGGTAGTAGTCGAGGATCAGCTCTCGGTAGATGTCGGCGCTGCTCATAGCCTGAAGATGGCACCCGCCTTCTCAAGCCCGGCCCTGAGGGCGTCAACGTCGTCGTGGGAGTTGTAGACGTGGAAGCTCGCCCTGCTGGTGGCGGAGACGTCGAGCCACCGCATCAGGGGCTGGGCGCAATGGTGTCCGGACCTGATCGCTATGCCCTCCTCGTCGAGGATGGTGGCGAGGTCGTGGGGGTGGACGTCCGCCATGTTGAAGGACAGGACGCCTCCCTTCTTGCTGGGGTCCTCGGGACCGTAATGGCGGAAGCCCTTGACCTTTGCGAGCTCGGAAAGAGCGTACTTCAGAAGCCTGACCTCGTGCTCCCTCACCTTGTCCATGCCGAGGGCGGTGAGGTAGTCGACGGCGGCCCCGAGCCCGATGGAGTCGGCGATGTTGACCGTGCCGGCCTCGAATTTGTACGGGACGTCGTTCCAGGTGGAGTGGTCGAGGAAGACTTCACGTATCATTTCTCCCCCGCCGTGGAACGGCTCCATCTCCTCAAGGAGCGCCCTGCGCCCGTAGAGCCCGCCGATGCCCGTGGGTCCCAGCATCTTGTGGCCGGAGAAGGCGTAGAAGTCGCAGCCTAGGCTGCCAACGTCGACGGCCATGTGGGGGACTGCCTGTGCCCCGTCCACGATTGTCGTGGCTCCGGCGGTGGCCGCCTTGGCGCAGAGGGCTGAGACGTCGTTGATGGTGCCGAGCACGTTGGAGCAATGGGTGAATGCGACCAGCCTAGGGCCCTCCTTCAGGAGGCCTTCGAAGCTCGCGAGGTCGAGGGTGCAGTCGGGGTTGAGCCCGACGAACTTCAAGGTAGCACCTTTGTTCTTGCAGAGCAGCTGCCAGGGGACTATGTTGCTATGGTGTTCCATCATTGTTGTGAGGACCAGGTCCCCCTTCTTCACGAACTTCTCGCCCCAGGCGAACCTGACGAGGTTGGTGGCCTCGGTCGTGCCCCTGACGAAGACGAGCTCCTTGGGCGTGGCCCCGATGAACGTAGCCGTCTTCTTCCTCGAGGCCTCGTAGGCCTCCGTCGCCTCCTCTCCGAGGGTGTGGACTGAACGGTGCACGTTCGAATTGTATCGCGAGTAGTAGTCGTCGAGGGCCTCGATGACCTGCCTAGGCTTCTGGGTGGTGGCGGCATTGTCGAGGTAGACGAGCCGCTTGCCTCTGACCTTCCTCCGCAGGATGGGGAAGTCCGCCCTTATCCTCTCGACGTCAAGAGTCTCTGTTTCAAGCATGGCCGGTCCCTCTCACACCTCGACGAAAATCGTCTCGCCTTCTATTTTAACATTGAAACGCTGCAGGGGCTGAGTTGCAGGAGGATTGAGGACCTCCCCGGACCTCAGGTCGAACGCGGAAAGGTGGAGCGGGCAGACTACGCGGTCCTCCATCATGAAGCCTAGGCCGAGGTCCGTCTCCTCGTGCGTGCAGGTGCCGCTGACGGCTGAGACTTCGCCGCCGATCCTGGCGATGAGGAGATGAGTTCCACCCAGGTCAAGGGGGACCATAGAACCCTCGGAGAGCTCGGAGGACTTCATTGCTGCGACGAATTCTGGCAGCTGGTCTCACCTGTACTTGTAGTGGCGTTCGAAGATGTCCTCCGACTGTTTGACCTCGGGGGTCGTCTCGCCCGTCTGAGCGAGGAGCGTCTCCCTGTCCACGAGGCGCCGCTTCTCTCCGTTCCACTTCCCTTCTATCATGAACCTGGCTCCTTCGCGCGTCTGCTCGATGGGCACGCGAGAGAGGACGGGCTCGAAGAAGCCCAGGACGATCGTCCTCCTCGCCTCGTCCAGGGAGAGGCCCCTCGCAGCCAGGTAGAAGAGCTGCTCCTCGTCCATCTGGGCGACGGAGGCGGAGTGGGTCGCTTTGACCTCGTTGTTGTCGATCTCGAGGCCCGGGATTCCGTCGGACCTCGCCGTGCGCTCGAGGATCATGGCATGGTGGGCGAGGTAGGAGCGGGAGTTCTTGGCAGCGCTGACGATCTTGATCATGCCCTTGAAGATCGACTGGGACTCCCCCTTCAGGACGCCGCGGGCCTGGGTGGAGCCTGTCGAATCTGGGGAGTTGTGGACCAGGTTCGACTCGAAGTCGTAGCGCTGCTTGAGGTTGGTGAAGAAGATCTCGAAGCCTTCGGCCACGGAGCCCCTTCCGTTGAGGAGGAAGTTCATCCTCGACCTGGAGACCGAGGCCCCGAGGGCGAGGGCGCTTACCGTAGCCCGGGAGTCGTTTTGGGTTTCTATCGCCCGGTTGGACACGTGCACCGTCTGCTCGTCCAAAAGCTGGATCGATGAGAAGTCGACGCGCGAGCCCGGCACTGCATGGACCTCCACGTTCGAGGCAAGGAGGGAGGGGGAGGGCGTTCCCTTGGAGTACAGCTCCTCGAGGAAGACGAGCTTGGAACCCTCCTCAGCAACGATGAAGGTCTGGTCGACCACGCCCGACCTCGGAGAGTCGAGCAGGAGCATCCTTCTCAGTGGC
>JACQFO010000135.1 GCA_016200025.1 Nitrososphaerota archaeon | reverse complement strand
GATGAGGAAGGCGGCGAAGGTGAGCTTCATTCTGTCCCGCATCCCGCCCATTTCGCTGATGTATTTCGAATCCGCGGCGTGGATGAGGGCCCCGGCAGCGAGGAAGAGGCAGGCCTTGAAGATCGCGTGGCTCATCAGGTGGTAGAGGCCTGAGGAGAGGCCCTGGACGAACTCGGTGGAGAGGCCGGCGACCCCGATGGCCATCATCATGTACCCGATCTGGGAGATCGTGGAGTAGGCGAGGATCTTCTTGAGCTCGAACCCGACGAGGGCCTGGGTCGCGGCGAGGAAGGCGGTGAAGGCGCCTATCCATGCGACGGTCAGGAAGAATGGTTCGACGGAAGCGATGCCGAGCGAGGGATTGGTGACGACTGCGAAGTAGAAGAGGGGCGCTACCCTGGCGACGAGGACGACCCCCGCCTTCACAATGGTCGCGGCGTGGATGAGCGCAGAGACGGGAGCGGGACCCGCCATGGCGTCGGGGAGCCATTCGTGGAGAGGGAACTGGGCCGACTTGCCGACAGCGCCGCCGAAGATGAGCAAGGCCACTGGGACCAGGAGTCCGGCGTTGGAGAGCGCGGGGACCCAGGAGCCCGAGGTGGCTGCGAGCTGGCGGTAGTTGAAGGTCCCAGCGTAGAGGAAGAGTATCAAGATCCCGGCGAGCATGGCGACGTCGCCGACCCTGGTCATGACGAAGGCCTTCATCCCTGCGTGGGAAGGGGAATAGGACTGGTCTTCACCCAGGGCCTTCTCCCCGGGCGTCCCGACCCAGTCCTTGGTCTCGTCCTTCCAGTAGTGTCCGATGAGGGCGTAGCTGCAGAGGCCCACCATCTCCCAGCCGATGAAGAGGGAGAGGAGGTTGTCAGAGAGGACTATGAGCTGCATGCTCCCCACGAAGAGGCTCACGAAGAAGAAGTACCGGTTGGAGCCCGGGTCGTCCTTCATGTACTCGAGGCTGTAGACCATGATGAGGAAGCTCACCCAGGCAACGACGTTGGTGAGTATCGCCGTGTAGGGGTCTGAGAGGACCCCGACCGCGAGGTTGAGGCCAGAAATCCAGGGAACGCTCTGGGGGATGACCGAGTCCAGGACCGAGGACGAATCGCCGGTGAGGATTGGAAGGAGCATAGACAAAGCGAAGGATGCGGAGACGAAGGAGAATCCGACCGCGACGTAGTTGGCGAGCCTTCCGCCCCTCCTGAGCGCCACCGTGACGAGCGAGCCGACGAAGGGGAGGATGAAGATTAGCCAGATGAAGTAGGAGGGGATGACGAAGGCCACTAGGGGATGCTACCTCCAGGGAGTACGCCGGCGAACCTGAGGAATTCTGTGAGGAACTTTGCGACAAGGTCGGGATAGATGCCTATGATGATCGAGGACGCCACGATTCCCAGGAGTGGGAGGGTCATGGTGAGGGGCGCGTCTTTGACCCCCTCGAGGCCCTCGGCCAGGGGTCCGAAGAAGATCCGCTTGACCGGCCAGAACGTGTAGGCGACAGTGAGGAGTGTGGCCACGAGCCCGAGGATCGCTGCAGCAAGGTAGCCTGGCGACCCCCCTGCTCCGGGGGAGAAGATGCCGGCGAACATTATCCATTCAGCCTGGAACCCGCTCGTCGGCGGCACCGCGGACAGGACGAGGGCGCCTAGGACGAAGAGCGAGGCAGTGAAGGGCATCCTATCGGCAAGGCCTCCCATCTTCCTGATGTCGCGGAGCCCGGTCTGGGTGAGGAGGATGCCTGCGACTGCGAAGAGCACGAACTTGCCGAGTATGTGGCTGGAGAAGTAGAAGACGCTCCCTGCCGCGCCGAGGGCCGAGAGGCTCGCGAGGCCCAGGACCGAGTAGGCGTTCTGGCTCATGGTCGACCAGGCGAAGATGTACTTCACGTCGGTCTGGGCGAGGGTCACGGCCCCGCCGTAGAACATGGTCAGGACGGCCCAGGCCATCAGGGGGAGGCTGAAGGCGTGGAAGGTGGAGGGCATCCCGAAGAGGAGGAGGCGGGCGATGACGTAGGTCCCTATGCCGGAGACCACTGCCATGGTGGGGGCGAAGGATGTGGGGGGCTCGGCCTCGGTGATCGGGAGCCACATGTGGACTCCGAAGACGGCCATCTTGACGAGCCACCCGAAGAGTATGAGGCCTGCGATCCAGTAGGCGAAGGGGCTGGACTGGGCGGCCGCCATGGCGGAGAAGTCGAAGCTCCCCGTCGCGACGTAGACGAGGGCGATGCCTGCGAGGAAGACGAAGGCGCCCAGCTGGTTCCAGATGATGTAGATGGTCGCGACCCTCTCCTTCTGCACGTAGCCGAAGAGGCTGATGATCACGAAGGTTGGTATGAGGACCATCTCGAGGAAGAGGTAGAGCTCTACGAGGTTCGTAGAGAGGGCGATGCCTGCGAGGCCGGCAGAGACGAGCAGGAGGTTGAGGTGATACATCCCGTGCTTCGAGGGCCTGTCCTCGCCATAGAGCGACTTTAGCCGGGCCGACATGTAGGGCATCGAATAGACGGCGGTGGCAGCGAGGACCAGGTTGACTATGATGACGACTGGGAAGCTGAGGCCGTCGGCCGCGAGGTTGAAGTTCAGGCCTGCGGTCGGGGCCCAGGGGTACTCCTCGGTGATCTGGGAGCCCCCGGAGTAGAGCTGCGGGGCTCCGTAGAAGGCGAGCAAGGCGGTGGTGACGACGAGCGAAGCGAAGGCCGCCCATCCGACGTTCCTGCCTAGCCTGCCCCCGAGGAGATAGCAGAGCCCTGCGGCGACTATCGGGACGACTACGGCCTGGAGGAGCAGGAAGTCTGGCATTTGGTGGCTATCCCTGCATCGATTTCAGTTCGCTGACGTCGACGTCCTGGTGGAGCCTGTAGGCTACCACGACTATGGCGAGGATCACTGCTGCCTCGGCCGCCGCCAGGGCGATGGAGAACAGGACGAAGGTCTGGCCTAGAGCGCTGGGCTGAGCAGCCTGGGCGAAGGGGAGAAACTGGCCGAAGGCCACGAAGTTCAGGTTGGCGGCGTTGATCATGATCTCCACTGCGAAGAGCAACCTCAGCGCGTTTCGCTTCGTCGCGAGCCCGTAGATTCCAATGCCGAAGAGCATCGCGGAGACGAGGACGAAGTCCGCGAGAGAATTCACTTCTTCTCCTCCTTGTCGACTCTGGAGAGGGTGAGCGCGCCTACGACGGAGGCCGCGAGGATGAGGGCGAGGACCTCGAGGACCGGGGCGTAGCCAGTGGAGATTAGCTCCCCGATCTTCACAAAGTCGGCGGGGTTGGTCTGGGTGATGCTGAAGAGGCCCGTGTCGAGGACGGCGAATGCAAGGGCGATGGTGACTGCGAGGCCGGTGGCAATCCCGGCGAACTTGGAAAGCGCATTCGTCGGGAGCTCCTTGGCCCACCTCTCCTGCCTGACCAGCATGACCGTGAAGAGGATGAGGACGGCGACCGCGCCGATGTAGACCGCGATCTGGAAGACCGCGACGTAGGGCGCGTCGAGGAGGAAGAAGAGCGTGGCCACGCCGAAGAGAGAACCCGCGAGGCCGATGGCGCCGTAGACTATCTCCTTCGCCTCAAGCGCGACGATCGCGCTGCCGACAGTAACGACCATCATGGCGATGAAGGTCGGGTCAGCCATGGGTCGAGGTCCCCTTTTCTGAGTCGAGCTTTACTTTGTACGTCTTGCCTTCGAGCTTGGGCGGGACGGCGAGCATGTCGGGCGTGTACTTCAGGCTCATCTTGTCGTAGGCCGCCATCTCGTATTCGTTGGTCATGTACAGCGCATCGAAGGGACAGGCGTCCACGCAGTTTGACGTCGCGAGCCCGAGGGGCGCGAAGGTGTGGTCGTCCTGGACGGTGACGTCCATGACTCGGTGGTTGTTGACTTCCTCGACTTCGATCCGCCGTATCGGGAGGTAGACGTACTTGTCGTCCATCAGGAACTTGTCGGCATGCTTCGTGGGCTCGTAGTCGAATTCTATCTTCCACATCTTCGAGAGCTTGACTGCCCATCGTCCGAAGACATTGACGTGGTAGCTGCGGAGCCTGTTGGGAGAGTGTTGTGTGTCGATGGTGGCGACTATCCCGAGCCTCGCATAGACGGACTGCAGCTGGTAGGCGAGAGTCTTAGATGTGGTCGTGATGTTCAGGTACGTCTGCCGGGTTTGATTGACCCTGCAGCCGTCGCCCTGCCATTCTCCTTTCATGAGCTCAAGCTGTTTCTCCGGCTCGGCGAAGAAGACCCAGTCGGGCATGTTCTTGTTGGGAGCTCCCTTCCCGAATTGCGAGAAGAAGTCTTCCGCCATCGCGGAGTCGAGGACGAGCCTTATTCCGTGCTCCCCGTTCTTTCTCACCTTGCACTCCTTCCCGAAGAATTTTGCCACGAGGCTGCCGCAGTCTTTTGCGTATGTCTCTCGTTCGGTCTCGTTGAAGTCGAAGTTCACCCTCCTTCCTCCATCGCAGGAGCCCTCGGCAAAGTAGTAGCCAATCAGGTGGAATAGTTCAGGCGAAGCGTCGAGGGACTGCCTCCGAGTCGCCCACCCCCCTCTGTACATCTCGACATCCTTTTCGTACCTGTCTGTATGCACGACCTTCCTGACTATCGGGCTCACCATGTAGTCTCCTGGCTTGAGCTCACCGGGCTTGTGGAACAGCAGGGGGGCAGTGGCTCTGAGCAGGCGCCTGTCCTTTCTCTCGGAGACGAGCCTCGATATCGCGACTATCTTGTGGTCCGCAGTGCAGATTAGGGGCTCGGGCTTGCCGTAGACAAAGACCCTGTACATCGGCCCTGTGTAGGTCATATCCCAGATCTTCGTGACTGGCTTGTAGTCCCCAGTGTGCGTCAGAACCCGCTCTCCGAGCACTATCTGATTTATTGGTTTTAATCCTGGGTTTGTTTGAATTTCTGTCAAATAGTCGACGCAAAGACCACAAAAAACGCATCTTCCATAGTCAACAGCGGGCCAGATGTCCTTCTTGTTCTGGGGCTTGCCCTTCGTAACTTTCTGCATGTCTATGGCCACTGCGACGCCATCGCACGCGATCGCGCAGAGCTGGCACCCCGTGCACTTGTCGAGGAACAGGATGTGGCGCCCCTTGTACCCTGGGAGCCCGACTCCCTGCTTGGCGTCGTACTTGTAGCCCGTGCCCTCCAGGTCGAGCTTCTGCTCTGGGTACCTCAGCGTCATCCTCGGCCGGAACAGGTGCCTGATGCCGCTCCAGGTCGCGATGGCGACCCCCTTCAGGTAGGCAAAGGTCCCCGTCTAGGCCACTCCCAGAGAAACTATCACCATGGTGACGAACATGTTCGCGAACGAAAGTGCGAGGAGCTTGACCCAGCCCGCCCTGAGCAGTTGGTCTATCCTCACCCTGGGCATGACGCTGCGTGGAAGCATCATGGCGATCATCACGGCCGTGGTCTTCAGTATGAACCAGACCTCAGGGGGCACTGGCGCGGGTCCGAGCCAGCCGCCGAGGAAGAAGGTGGTGAACAGGCCAGCCAAGATGTACATCCTGGAGAAGTTCGCCAGCTGGAAGGTGCCGAAGAGCATGCTCGTGTATTCGGTCTGCCAGCCCGCGACCAGCTCGCTGTCGGCCTCGGGCAGGTCGAAGGGGATCCTCTCGAGCTCCGCGAGGGCTCCGACGAAGAAGACGATGGCCCCCAGGGGCTGCAGGACGATGAACCAGATTCCGCTCTGCGCTGTCACTATGCTCGGGCCGCCGGGGACAAGAGGGGCGAGGTTGAGCGAGCCAGATAGGATGACCGCCCCCACGAGGGAGAGGATGAGCGGGATCTCGTAGGCGACGAGCTGGTGCAGGGCCCTCAGCCCGCCGAGGAAGGGGTACTTGCTGTTGCTCGCCCACCCCGCGAGCAGGACGATGAGGGGCGAGAAGCCTAGGACGGCGAAGACAAGGATCGCGCCCACCGAGGGGTTCGCGATGTAGGTCGTCGGGGAGAGCGGGACGAGGGCGATCAGGGCGCCAGCGACGGCCATGAGGGCGAAGGGGATGGCGACGAAGGTCGCTGTATCGACCCCGTTGGGGATGATTATCTCCTTGAAGAGGAGCTTGAAGAAGTCTGCGAAGTTCTGGGCGATGCCCTCGACCTTGCCGGCGTACATGGGCCCAGTTCTCAGCTGGATCTTGGCGGTGAACTTCCTCTCTACCCAGCCCATGAAGATCGTCGAGTAGACCGCGACGAAGGTGAAGCCGGGGAAGACCGTGAGGGCGAAGAGGGTCTTGAACGGCTCGGTGTTGATGAGGTTGATCTGAAAGGCGAGGAACTCGAGGGGTTTCACCGTGGCGAGGGCGAAGAAGTCGATCGGGAGATGCAGGTAACCGTAGAGTCCGTAGTAGATCGGCACGCCTATCAGGGGCAGGAAGAGCAGGACCCAGAAGACGACCTTCAGTATCCTCTTGATGAAGTCCTCGAAGGTTGTGATAGGCTTCGACAATAGGCTGTTAGGACCTTCCAGCCGGCGCTTCGTCTTACCTTTTATAAATATGAGCAGGGGAAATCGAGAACTGAGACGCGGGCTGCGGACTCAGATTACTTCGATGGCGCTCTGAGAGAAGCCGTGCTCCACGAGCATCTTGGCGGCGCTTTCCCTGTGGTCGCCCTGCAGTATCATTATCCCGTCCTTGACGGTGCCCCCGGTGGCGAGGGCGCGCTTCATCTTCGAGCTCAGCTCGTGCATGTCCTTCTCGCTCATCTTTATCCCCTCGATGACTGTGGTGGGCTTTCCGAAACGGCGCATCTCCATTCTTATCTTTACGCGCGCTTCCTCGCGGTCGAGTTCGGCCAGGATGTCCTGGAACCCTTCGTCTAGGTCCTTGCGCACTGTGCTGTCCACGCTTGGCCGCGGGGACTAATTAGGCTTTGGTCGCCACAGCTTAAAGCCAGCGGGTTTGGAACCGATGAAACAGGGCCTGTAGCTCAGTTCGGTAAGAGCATTCGGCTCATAAGGCGAACCCGAGACACCGAATGGTCGCCGGTTCAAATCCGGCCAGGCCCAGCTTAGAACAATCGCCCTCCGGGGCTTCGACGGAGATCCCGAGAGACGAGGAGTAGAACAGCGTCGAAGAGTCGCCGAGGGCCTGGAGGGCGCTCGATTCTCTTGGATCGGTCATTGGAAAGGGGCTGAGTTATTTAGGGGTCTCAGGCCTTCGCGCGACACGTCCATGGGCGGAGAGTCCGCGGAGAAGGGGAAGGAGGCGCACTGGCGCGCACCGGCGTGGTTCAGGATGCTCGAGGTGCTGCTCGGGGTCTTCTCGGTAGGCATCTCGGTGGTGGTCCTGGCCAGCCCTGGGTCTGGATTGGCCGAGTTGGTGGTGCTGCTTTCCTTTGCGATCGTGCTGGGGGCGGTGAGGATGACGATTACTGGCGGGATAGGGAAGCGGCTCATGAGCTTGGAGGCCTTGGGGCTCGCAGGCGGCGGTCTCATCACGTTCGCCATCGCCGTGCTGGTGCTCCTGTCTCCCGGCCTGAGCCTTCAGACGTTGGTCTTCCTCCTGGGCATCGGCGTGACGATCCAAGGGTTGGGGAGGATCCTGCATGCGGCCAGGGGAAGGTACCCGAGGTGGCTTAGGGGCTCGGCAGCGGCGACAGGGGCGGCGACGGTCCTGCTCGCGCTGGTGGCGCTCGCGATACCAGGAATTGCTGAGTTCACCATCGTCGCGCTGCTCTCCGTGGTGGTGCTCGTCAATGGGGTCGAGAGCGTCGTGTCCGGGCTGAGGCCTTCGAACAGGCGACAGCTGACTCTGCTGAAGCTGATCCTGTTCTCGCTGTTCTACGGCCTCGTCCTGATCAACTGGATCGACCTGTATGCGACGAGTGCGCCTGCGTACCACGTCTGGCTGGTGCTGACATACATGGCGCCATTTGGAGTGCTCATAGTCTTCCAGGGATTCAAGGACTGGCAGCTCGCCCTGAGCCTGGGGCTGTTGGTCTCCCTGACGAACGACGTGGGGTACTACTTCGTAGGCGACCTCCTCTTCGGTTTCCATGAGCCCCTACTCCCGTGGATCGAGGGTCAGCTGGGCCTGCTCGGGGGGAAGCTGTTGTTTGATTTCCAGGGAGGGTTCTTCACAATCCCTGTCACGTCCTCGCTGATGGGCCTCTCCATCTACGTTAGGGTTGGTGTGGTCGCGGTCGTGCTCTACCATTGGTGGAAGTTCCCGCTCAGATTCAAGCAAGCTGCGTGAGTCCTCGCCCCGTGGCATGATGACCGACGCCCGCGTGGGGGCTTCTCTAGGATGGATTCCGACTTGAGGGTCCTTTGTCATCGGAGCCCTTCGTGGAGACCCAGTCAGGAAACCTGCTGAAGTGCTCGTGGGCGATCTTCCAACCTCGGGCCGTCTTAGTGAGGACCATCGTCACTCTCGCCCTGGAACCCACGGGGGAGCCTTCGAAGGAGTAGTCGTTCACGAACATGCCTTTGTAGGTCAGATAGAAAGTTGCGACGGCCGCGACCCCGAAGACGTCGACCCTTAGGTCATCGATCTGGTAGGTGTAGTCGGAGATGTTCGAGAAGGAAGCTTGTTCGTGGACGAACGCCTGCTCGGAGTTCTGGCGGGTGTAGGGCGGGTTCTCATCGAACTTTGTGAACGAATCAGACCCGGCGTGGAATCCGGGCAGAGAAGGGATGTCCTTGTTCTTGCCCGCCTCGAAGAAGGCGAAGACGACTGCCTCGACGTCCTTCTTTTCGCGTTGGGATTGCGAGTCCAATGTGTCGGCGGAGCCAAGAGGGGATTTAAGCGAAAAAACGTTTTTGAGCACACCCCGGAGCCCAACGAGACGCGGCGCTGTAGCTCAGAGGCGAGGATCGCCGGGCAGCGTGGTAGAGCAGCAGGCTGTTAGCCTGAAGGCAGATACCTGTTG
>JACQFO010000134.1 GCA_016200025.1 Nitrososphaerota archaeon | reverse complement strand
GAAATCTCCGAGTTCCCTCCCCTCTCAGCGTCGTACCTGGTCATGTCGGCCAGCACCACGCGCCTGGCTGGGATGTTAATTCCAACGGCGAGGGTCGGGGTCGCTGCCAGCAGCTTGATTGCCCTTGCCCGGTAGTAGTCCTCGACTATCCTCCTGTGCTCCCCCTCCAGGCCTGCGTGGTGGAAGGCCGCGCCCTTCGCGACGACCTCCGCCAGGAGCCTGCTCAGGCTCGTCTCCTCCCCCGAGGTCAGTATCCTCCTCGCCGCCTCCGAGGCGGCACTCTTCTCCTCCGGACTCAGCGCCTTCTGCGTCAGCTCGGCCGCCCTTGTGGCCAGGCTCACCGCCCTCCGCCTGGTGTTGGCAAAGATGAGCGCCTGGCCCCCGGACTTCAGCGTCTCCATTGCCACGTCGATGGGGGAACCATAGGTCGACCTCGGGACCGTCCTCTCCTCCCCGTCCACGAAGACCACCCTGCTGTAGTCGTAGACCCCTTCTCTCAGGGGTACCGGCCTCCAGTCCACCTGGACGACCGCCGACCTCAGCCAATCCCCGATCGTCTTTGCGTTGCTTATCGTCGCGGAAAGGGATAGTATCTGGGCGTCCAGGCCAAGGTGCAGCATCTTGGTGAGGATCATCTCCAGTGTCGGGCCCCTAGAATCGTTCCCCGCCAGGTGCACTTCGTCCGCTATGAAGAGCCCCACTTCCCCGAGCCAGCTCACCCTGTGCCTCAGCACAGAGTCGAACCGCTCGTTGGTCATCACGACGATGTCCGACTTCCCCAGCGACTCGCCGCTCGAATCGTAGTCGCCCGTCGATATCCTCGTCGTTATCCCGAACTTCGACAGCTCAGAGAACTCAGCATACTTCTCTGAGGCGAGGGCCCTCAGCGGTGCGAGGTAGACCACCTTCCTGTGTTGAACCTTGGTCTTCATGTACGCGGCCATGATTGCAATCATGGTTTTTCCAGACGCTGTCGGGCTTGCCACGACGAGGCTCTTCCCCTCCAGCAGCCCCGCCTTGACCGCCGCCTCCTGAGGCGGGTAGAGGTCCGTCATCCCCTTGTCCCTGATGTAGCCAAGAAGCTCCTCGGGGAGCCCAGCTTCGTCGAACCTCAACGGATCGCGTCCCGGCCGCTAGCCGCCGAGCCTTCGGATGAACCCAGGCTTCGACTCGTAGACCATGCCTTCCCTGAACATCGTCCTGATCATCTTCTCGGCGTCCTCGTCCGAGAACTTCGACTTCACCAGCTCCTCCTTGAAGGCCCTGCGCTCCACCGGCTTCTTGTCTGCCCCTTCGAGGGACTTGAAGACCTCCATGGCGGCCCTGAGGTTCCTGGTCTCGCCAACGGGCTTCCCCAGCTGGATGCCAAAGTCCGTCTTCTTGGTCGAAGCGTCGGTCAGCACGTCCTCCACCATCCTGTTCATCAAGGCTATGGCTGCGAGCGCGTCCTCCTCAGTCACCTCCTCCCGGAGCAGGATCCTCGCCCTGGCAGTCGCCACCCGTATCATCGCTTCCAGGGTCCTCGGGGTCGCCGGTATCTGTCCCTCTTCTCCTCCGCCCTTCCTTAACACCAAGTAGTAGTCCTTCAGCCTGGCCACCGCCTCCTTCGTCAGGTTCGGCGAGATTTTCTTGCTGTACGTGATGTACTTCTTGAGGAGGCTGAACTCCACTGGTGGCGGCGAAGAGTAGGTCCTTCTGGTATGGACGGACAGAATGTGAGTTGCTAGCTTCTCGTCCTCGGCCGGGTGCGGCTGGTCCTTGATCACGAAGATCAGGTCGAACCTCGTGTTATGGCATATGGCAGTGTCAGCTACGAAATTCTCAGAATTCGGAACGGACAGATCATAGACGTACTCTGGCAAGTCTGTGCCGCTGAGCTTCTCCACCTGCTGAACCTTTGCAAAGCCCAAGTCCCCGGTTACAATCCTATCAAGGTAGCCAACCGTGTCCAGGACCCTATTGCCCTTCTCCGTCAACGAATACTGGTATTGATGGCCAGAGGCATTCACCATCCTCTCTCTTTGGATCATACCCTGACCCACCATTCCCATGACGAATTGATAGCAGCTGGCTTCCCCAATCCCGAATCTCCCTGCCAGGTTCCGCATCGTGTCAGGTCTCAGGCGAACATCCGACAGCTTGGTGATCTTGTTACGAACCCAGATTGCATTCCTCAACTCACTCCAATATCTCGGGGTGAGGGTTCTCCTGTTGCTCTTGGTCGGCGCGAACGCACCTAATAGCGGCTTCAGGATAGGTATCACCTGCGATAGTGGAGGAAAACTCAACCCATCATTCGATTGAGGCTTGCCTGAAGGCATCGGAACAAGGTATGAAGCTGCCGCCTTCACGTGGCGGCCTTCAATCACTGCTTCGTGAGGAGCCCTCCTGAACAGCGAAGCCACATGCCCCAGCTGGCCGAATAGCTGCAGCAGTTGTGATGCGAGCTCCTCGCTTGTGGTTACCCCAGCGTCTCCGTCGTAGTAAGCTTTGAGGAATTCCCATTTGAGGTCCTGGGGAGCGTTGAAGATTGCGTCAGGTATCCGCTTTTCTCTCGCCCCACTCTTCAGCCCAAAGCAATTGGTGAGGAATTCCACGACAACCCTAGACCTTATGTCGACTTTCACCGAGTTCCTGTAGAAAGTCAAGCACGGCTCTACATTGAACAACGTCTTTGCGATAGACACGATGTCAGAAACGATCTTCTGGTCCTTCTCTGCGTTTAGGGAGAAATCTACTGCGTACACTCCTGCCGCTCTGTTGAAGATGATGGAACCTTCCGCTACGAAATAGCCCAAGAGCCTGAACAGGTCTCCGTTGACAGGAACGAATGATGGGATGTAGAACCCACTTCCCTTCCTGCTAAGGCTAACATTCACCATTTCTTCGTCCGTCAGCTCACCGTACCTCTTGGCGCTGAGTTTACGTCCTCTGACTTGATAGGCCGGCACTCCAGCCAGCCTGCGCAGGGCGCCAACGGGGGCGTTATGCAGAAAGCAGCCTTCAAGAGAGACGTGCTCTAGCAAGTTGTAGCGGGCCTCAAGGTTACCCTCGGTGGGTAACCGCTTCGAAATGGCAATGAAGTCACCTTGCCGGAGCTTCGACGCCGGCTTGAGCGTTAGACGACCATCTTCGAAGGTGTAGACGCTGTGACCGCCGGTGAGCACCAAGTCTCTACCCTTGAAGTAAATCCGATATGTGTCGGCTGTGCTCTTGTGGCGGAACACATACTTTAGCGGTTGCCATCTGACTCTGAAGTTCTCGTCCATCGAGGCGACCTGAATATCCATAGGTTCAACGTACATTGGGTATCCTTCCTCCCCCGGAGAATAGAAAGAATCTACAAACCGACCAATCCTTCTGCTCTGTACAATTCCGGCGCACTTCACCAGTACCTGTTCATCTGGACCGACGGACAGCAGCGGGATCGGCAGGGTGCCGATGTTCTCGATCAGATTCTGGAACGGATTGTATCTTCCGAGCACCGGGTTGCAGGCCGCAAGGATGGCCGTCCTCGCATTGAGCGTCGCGTAGATTCCTCCCTTCGCTATCGTCACCGTCCCCTGCTCCATCGCCTCGTGGAGCGCGGTCCTGTCCTCAGGCTT
>JACQFO010000130.1 GCA_016200025.1 Nitrososphaerota archaeon | reverse complement strand
GCTGGGCAACTCAAGGTTCCGAAGCGCCTGGCAGGCGTCTCGGTCACCGAGACTAGGATAGCAAAGAGCGACTCCGACGGGGCATAGGTGTACAGGGGCTACCCGATCTCCGAGCTTGCAGAGAACGCCGGGTTCGAGGAGACGGCCTACCTGATCCTGAAGGGTTCGCTCCCCAAGAGGGCCGAGCTGGGAGAGTTCGCTTCTAACCTGTCGGGGAGAATGCATGTCGACCCCCGGGTCTTTTCCGTAATGAGGGAACTGGGAACCGATGCCCACCCCATCGATGCCCTCAGAACCGCGGTCTCGGCTATGGGAAGTATTGAGAGACTTCGCACCGTAGGGGAACAGCAGACGTCCATTGAAGCAAAGGTCTCGGTGCTCGCGGCCAATTGCCACAGGGTTCCGAGGGGAGAGGACCCATGGGAGCCTAGGAAGGGGATGGGTTTCGCGTCGAACCTCCTGCAGATGCTGACGCGTAGGGAAGCGAGCGAGTACGAACGGTGGGTCTTCGAGAGGGTCTTGATCTTCTACATGGAGCACGACCTGAACGCGTCGTCCTTCACGGTCAGAATCGTGGCGTCCACCCTTGCGGACCCCTATGCAGCCGCGACTGCGGGCCTCGCGGCCCTTAAGGGACCCCTGCACGGGGGCGCCAACGAAGTGGCCATGCAGATGCTCCTCGAGATTGGAGAGCCCGCGAATGCAGCAGGCTACGTGGAGCGCTCGCTAAAGGAAGGGAAGAAGGTCATCGGGTTCGGGCACAGGGTCTACAAGAAATTCGACCCCAGGGCGAGGCTCTGCAAAGAATATCTCCGCGAGATGCTGAAGAAAGGTGCAAGCGACGACAGACTCTACAGGCTCTGCGACGCCCTGGAGAAGGAGATGTGGGAGAGGAAGCGTCTGCCACCTAACCTCGACTACTATGCGGCCCCCATCTTCCACCTGCTCGGGATTGAGATTCCTCTGTACACGCCCATCTTCGCGGCGAGCAGGGCCTTCGGGTGGATGGCCCACTACGACGAACAGGTCGCAGAGAACAAGCTGATACGGCCCGACGCGACCTACGTCGGCCCGTCGGACTTGAAGTACCTGCCCCTGGACATGAGGTAGGCTACTTTGCCAGCCTCGAGGCTGCCTCGCTGACGCTGAGCTTCCCCGCTAGGACCTCTCCCGCGAGCCTGTCAGCCTTCGAGTCTGAAAGGCGCCCGAACTTCTGCATGAGCTCTCCCCTGGCCGTCTCGACTACCATGCCCTTGATGCTCCTCAGCATGAGCTCCCTGTCGCCAGCCTTCAGCTTCGAGCGTATGGCCTCGATCGATTTACCCAGGGCCTCGACCCCGTCGCCGGACGCGGCGGACACCTTGACGACGGCCGCAGAGCGCGACTTCAGTCCCCGGACGAGGCCGAGGAGGTTGACCACCATGGCGTCCGCCCCCTCCAGGTCTGATTTGTTCACGACGTAGACGTCTCCGACCTCCATCAGACCCGCCTTGGAGACCTGTACGTCGTCTCCGAGACCGGGCATCAGCACGACGAGCACCGCGTGCGAAACGCCCACGACCTCGATGTCGGCCTGGCCTATGCCGACTGTCTCGATGATCACGATGTCGAAGCCTGCCGCGTCCATGAGCTGGATAACCTGAGAGGTGGCCCTCGAGAGGCCCCCGGACCAGCCTCTGGATGCCATGCTCCTGATGAAGACGTCCCTGTCGCCCGCATGGCGGGCCATCCTGATCCTGTCACCCAGGAGGGCGCCGCCCGAAATCGGGCTCGTAGGGTCCACGGCGACGACTCCGACCCTCAGCCCCATCTTCCTGTAGAATTGGAGGAGACGGTCGACGAGGGTGCTCTTCCCCGTCCCCGGCGGGCCGGTCACCCCGAGCACGAAGGTCCTCGTTGGGCGCTTGAGGCTGCGAAGCAGCGCCGCAGACCCTGGGCCGCCGTTCTCGACGAGGGATATGGCCATCGCAAGGGCCCTGCGGTCCCCCCTCCGAACGGAGGATGCGAGGGCAGAGGGCTTCATGGATGATGCTTCGGCCGCCTCGGGCGTATCTTTTATCGGTTAAAATGAATCGTTTATCTTGGAGCACGTCTGCTCGTACGCCTGATTTGCTTAGGAACGGGCGGGAGGCATACTGGAGACGGAAGACGAAGGCGGTCGTTGAAGCCCGGGCGAAGGCCGGCTCGATGTACGACAAGCGCGCCCTGGAGAGCATCAAGAAGGGGGTCAGGCAGTGGCAAGAGACAGTCCTCAGAGAATGGGACGTGAAGGCCCCTCGGTCTGCCCGAGATTTCCAGACGGCCTCTGCGATACCCCTGAAGCCGCTCTTCACACCTGTCGACGTCAGCGACGTGGACTTCGCGGGCCAGGGCTTCCCCGGCGTCTTCCCCTACCTTAGGGGAGTCTATCCGAACATGTACCGCGGGAGAAAGTGGACCATGAGGATGTTCTCCGGATTCGGGACTCCCGAGGACACGAACAGGAGGCTCAAGCTTCTGCTGGAGCACGGGGAGACCGGGCTCAGCATCGCCTTCGACATGCCGACCCTCTACGGGTATGACTGCGACCACCAGCGCGCCCACGGAGAAGTGGGAAGGTGCGGGGTCAACGTGTCTTCGCTGAAGGATATGGAGGTGATCTTCGAAGGCATCCCGCTTGAAGGGGTGAGCACTTCGATGACGATCAACGCTCCGGCGACCATCCTGACTTGCATGTACGCTGGAGTCGCGATGAGGCAGGGGGTGCCGATGGAGAAGCTGAGGGGCACAGTCCAGGCCGATATGCTGAAGGAGTACATCGCGCAGAAGGAGTGGGTCTATCCGCCTGAGGCGCATCTCAGGCTGGTGAGAGACCTGATGGTCTTCTGCACCAAGAAGATGCCTCTGTGGAACTACGTCAGCATCAGTGGGTATCACATCAGGGAGGCCGGCTCGAGCGCGGTTCAGGAGCTGGCCTTCACCCTGGCCGACGGGTTCGGCTACGTGGAGCTTGGGCTGGAGGCGGGACTCAAGGTCGAGCAGTTCGCTCCGAGGCTCAGCTTCTTCTTCAATTCGACCATGGACTTCTTCGAGGAGATCGCGAAGTTCAGGGCCGCGAGGAGGATTTGGGCGACGGTCCTCAGGGAGAAGTACGGCGTGAAGGACAAACGGAGCCTCCTCATGCGGTTCCACACCCAGACCTCCGGAGCATCGCTGACGTGGCAGCAGCCGCTGAACAACATAATCAGGACGACCATCGAAGCCCTCGCGGCTGTCCTGGGAGGGACGCAGTCCCTGCACACGAACTCCTACGACGAAGCCTGGGCCCTGCCTACGGAGAAGGCGGTCGAGGTGGCCCTCAGGACCCAGCAGATCATCGCCGAGGAGACCGGGACGCCCAATGTGGCGGACCCCCTAGGAGGCTCGTATTATGTAGAATGGCTGACGGAGCAGATGGAGGAGGAGGCGTACAAGTACTTCGACAGGATAGATTCGGCGGGCGGGCTCCTGAAGGCGATCAAGACCGGCTACCTTCAGAAGGAGATTGCGGAGAACTCCTACAGGCTGGCGAAGCGCGTTGAGGACGGGAGGGACAGCGTGGTGGGGGTCAACAAGTACGAAGTTGACGAGAAGAAACCGATCGACACGCTCAAGATCGACTTTCGGGCGCAGAGGAGCCAGAACAGGCGCCTGGCAAGGGTGAGGAAGGAGAGGGACGGGGCCAAGGTGGAAGCCGCGCTCGCGAAAATCGCGAAGGCCTTTGAAAACGAGGATGCAAACTCGATCTATCCGATGCTCGAAGCGGTCTCAGAGTACGCGACCCTGGGCGAGATCATCGAGGTCGGCAGGCGGGCATTCGGGACCTGGCAAGAGCCTGTCATCATCTAGGCGCGCAAAGGTTTTCAAACCCGAGGGGGTCGCGGCGTCTTGTTGGCAAGGAAAGCTTTGGCAACCCAGCGTAAGATCAGGGTGCTCGTGGCGAAGCCCGGGCTTGACGGGCACGACAGGGGGGTCTTGGTCCTCGCGAGGGCGCTCAGGGATGCGGGCATGGAAGTAATCTACAGCGGACTCCTGCCGTCGCCTCAGGAGGTCGCCCAGATGGCCCTGGACGAGGACGTGGACGTGGTGGCACTCTCGTTGCTCAACGGGGCCCACATGACAGCGTTTCCGAAGGTCAAGAGGCTCCTCGAGAAACAGGGAGGCAGAGACATCATAGTGGTGGGGGGAGGGATAATACCCGAGGAGGACAAGGGCAGGCTCAGGAAGCTGGGGATCACGGGCCTGTTCGGGCCCGGGAGCTCGTTCGAAGAGATAGTCGAGCACATAGGGGCAAGGGTTAGGAAGGAGCGCTGGAAGGAGTAGAAGCATGCTCGAACAGGACGAATTCATGACTCTCTCCAAGATGGACTTTGATGTGTCCGAGGAGCAGAAGCTGATTCTCGACCAGGTCGACAGGGCCTGCAGTCAAATCAGGCCCATAGAAGAAAAGTGCTACCTGGAGAGGAGGAGGAACGACCAGGTGGGGCCGGTCTTCGCCAAGGCACACATGCTGGGGCTCCCCATCTCGAGGAGGTTCGGGGACGGACAGGTGGCAGACATGGTCACCTATGCGCTCGCCATAGAGAGGATAGGGAGAGAAGGCACTGGGGTAAGGACGTTCTTTTCGGTGCACATTGCTCTCTGCCAGCTCACGGTCCAGCAGTGGGGGAACGAGGAGCAGAAGCAGCGGATACTCACACCGGCGACGAAGGGCGAGAGGCTGCTCGCGTTCGGCCTCACAGAGCCTGGGGCTGGGAGCGACCCGGCTTCGCTGACTTCGTTCTTCGAGGAGAAGGAAGGGAGGTATGTCCTCAGCGGGCAGAAGACGTGGATCTCCAACGGGTCCATAGCGGACAGCGCGCTCGTCTTCGCCTATCCGAAGGGGAAGAGAGATGGGATGTGCGCCTTCGTGGTCGACAGGGACAGCGCAGGATACAGTGCGAAGCCGATCGAGAACAAGCTCGGGCTCCCGACTGCGGACACAGCCACGATCTACATGGACAAGGTGGAGGTGCCGAAGGAGAACCTCCTGGGTCCGAGGGGCAAGGGCCTCTCGGTGGCCTACTACGGGCTGATGAGCGGGCGCCTGAGCGTGGCGGCGGGGTGCGTCGGGGTCATCCAGGACTGCCTGGACGAGGCGGTCAGGTATGCCGGGGTGAGGCAGCAGCACGGGCGGAAGATCGGCAGGCACCAGCTCATCCAGAGGCACATCGGCATCATCTCGACGAACCTGGAGGCGTCGAAGTGGCTCCTTCTGAAGGCCGCCCACGTCAAGCAGAAGTACGAAGAGCGCCCGACGGATATGGGCCTGAGGGAGGAGGCAGACCTGGCCATCACCAAGGCGAAGTACTTCGCCGCGAACGCGTCCTTCGACGCTGCCAACAGGGCGGTCCAGGTCTTCGGCGCGAACGGATACTCTTACGAGAACCGGCCGGCAAGGCACCTGGCAGACACCAGGGTCACCACGATCTACGAGGGGACCAACGAGATCCTGGAGCAGAAGATAGCAGTCGGGGCCCTCGGAAAGGACTTCGAGGCCTACTCCTGACTCCTACGGGGCGTGGAGGATTGGCGCGCGCCAGGGTGGCGGTCGTGTTGGCTGTCCTCGCAGTGGTCGGAGGGGCAGGCCTGTTCGCGTGGCAGGCAGGGGCGCAGACGGAGAGTTGCAGGCCGCCTACTCTCGACGCACCTGGGACCTACCAGACGCAAAGGATTCAGTTCGGGGCCGTGACCGAGTACTGCCTTCCAAACCCTCTTAGGCTCGCCAACGGGATCGCCGTTGCGCCGGACGGTTCGGTCTGGTTCGGCGAGCAGGCTCTTCCAGGACTCGGGCATCTGTTCACCAACGGGACAGTGAGGGAATACCCCTGGTCTGCCTGGAACGAGGGTGGTTTCAAGACCGGAATCTGGGGTGTCAGCCTTTGGGACGGGAGGGTGTGGGGGACGGACTCGGACAACAGCGCGCTGGTTGGCGTGGACCCGGCGGGAGGGACGCCCATCGTGCTGGACGTGTCTGTGAGGGCTCCGTTCCCGTACACGCTTACGGTCTCTCCCGACAACTCGCTGTGGTTCACCTCGCTCTCAAGCCCGGCGAAATTGGGGAGGGTCGGGTCCGACATGGCGGTCACGACATTCAGCTTCGAGGGGTTCGGGGGTCTTCAACCTATCCAGGTGGAGTTCGTGAATTCGACGTCCGGGTACCTGGCCGCCCTGTCGCCCTTGGACCCGGCGGGGGACAGGGGCCTCTATCGGTTTTCAGTGGACGAGGGTTCCAGGACGGTAGGATGGAGCAAGGTGGAAGGGCACCAGCTCTCGGAGCCGGTCAGCGTCTCGGTCTCGGGCGGGGTTGCCTGGGTCGCGCAGCATGGCCCATCGAACATCGTCGGATACGAAATAGCTGCGCGGGCCTGGACGGTCTATCCGACTACTCCAGTTGCCTACTCTAGCACGACGCTGCCCTACTTCGTCGAGGCCCAGGGCTCGTCGGTATGGTTCAACGAGCACTACGGAAACAGGGTCGGGCACATTGACGCTGCCGCTGGGACCCTGACCGAGTACAGCGAATCCGACCCGGCAGCGGCGGACGGAGACCATGTCCAAAACGACCTCACCATAGCCGTCTCACCCAACGGACTTTGGTTCACCTCCATGTCCGGGGGCTACGTCGGGTTCGTGGACGGGACACACGACCCAGGGTTCTCAATCTCAACAGCGAACGGCACGAAAGAGTTTTCCATTCATGGCCCCAGCATACGATTCGACGTCACTGGCTCTTGGTCTAAGACACTCAGAGTCCTGGTCTCAGACTCCGAGAACTCCAGCTCGGTGCCCAGCAAGATCTCAATAGTACCCTACCTAACCACACTCCCCGCGGGGTCGGGACCCAGGGCCATCCCCGTAGACATATCCGCCAAGCCCAGTCTACTTCCAGGCAGATACACGATCGGCATAACGGTCACCGACGGGCTGGTCTACCAAACGGCCTACGTCTTCGTCACTGTGGACTAACTCGTCAAGACAATCGCGGTTGGCGCAACCCTCAAAGACCTGCCGTGAACTCCGAAGGCCTAACCGAGGAGGCGGTAGGCCAGCAGGAACGCAGCGGCCGCGAGGACCGTCGCGACCACTCCCTTGAGAATCGACTCGAGCCTGGAGGCCAAAGCAGGGTCCGCTGGGAGGGCCTGCTTCTTGAGGGCCTTGTACGGGCGGGAAGCGTTGATCTCCGCGTAGGCGGTGGAGAACCCGAAGAGGCCCCCCGCGACTGCGGCCAGGCTCAGCGAGTCCGTCTGCACCCCGTAGCCCACGAGCACGGGAAGGAAGCCCCAGCTGACAGCGAACCAAAGGTCGGTGTGGAAGTAGCCGTCGAAGAGCTCCAGGTTGTAGCTGAGCAGGAAGAACAACTCGAAGGACCCGAGCACCAGGAGGATGGGGGCGAAATAGAGGGCGTAGTAGAGCCCTATGGCCAGCGCAGGGACCAGGGCAACGGAGGCGAGGGCGATGAGTTGGCGCCGGGCCAAGAATCCTCCCCAGGGCTTGTTCGGGCCTGTCGCGTCGAGGGCGTGCGCGGAGACCCCGACCGCGAGGAGATACACTAGGGCCATTGCTCCAAGCCTGTCGAAATGTACGACTGGAGACAGGAGCGAGCCAATCACGATGTAAGAGACGTTGACGAGCGTATATGGGAGGAAGGTCATGCCGATCAGGGCGCGGAAACGCCTGGAGCCAATCCTCGGAACGTACCATTCGTTGGCCCTCGTATCCTCGTCGGCGCCGCCCATGGGTCGCGCGTCGATGGCTTGGAGGTTTTGACCGTTTCTGTGCTCTGGCATCGTCAAGGATAAGGCGAACGGACTCTCGAGGCGCCCCGTGGAACCCGCGTCCGACTCGGGACCCGGCCTCAGAGGGACTGCCATCGAGCTCTTCGGGGGCCTGGCGCGAACCTACGAGAGGGCCCTGGACCTTGCGACCCTTCTCCAGGACAGGCGCTGGAAAAGTTGGGTGGTGGGACATGCGCAGGCGGGACGGTCCGACAAGGTCTTGGACGTGGGCTGCGGCACACTCATCCTCGAGGAGAGGCTCCGAGCCGAGGGGTGCGAAATCGTAGGCGTCGACATCACGGGCGAGATGCTCAGGGTCGGACACGCAAAGAAGCTCCCCAACATCGCGGGGCTTGCACTGGGTGACGCGGAGTCCCTCCCCTTCGCCGATTCTTCTTTCGACGTAGTCGCTTCGTGCTACGTTGCGAAGTACGTTGACTTCGAAAGGTTCGCCCGGGAACTGGCAAGGGTAGTGAGGCCTGGAGGAAGGGTGGTGCTGTACGACTTCGTCAGACCTCGGGGGTCCCTGAGTCCTGTCCTCCGAGTATACCTTCACGGGGTCCTGGGGGCAGCGGGTTTGCTGCTGGGGCTTGCGAAGAGCGATGCGGCCTTCACGTTCAGGAACCTGCCCAGGATCGTCGAGTCTGCGGTGTGGGACCGGAGTTTGGATGGAGTGATGGCTGCTGCAGGCCTGAAGGAGCTGGCGTTGGAGAGGCTCACCGGAGGCGCGGTCGTCGCCTATTGCGGACGGAGGCCTTAGATAGTTCGTGGTCGTCGTCAGCCGCCGACATACTTGAAGTGGGTGACAAGGGAGAAGGCGAAGGTTGACAGGATTGCATGCCCTTGGCTGATAAAGAGGTTCGTGGACCCCGCCGCTGAGTTTCTCTTCGTCCCTGCGGACAAGGTCAAGGAGGTGGCGCAGCGCGAGGGAGCAATACCTTACGACGCGGCAGGAATCGAGCTCACTCACTACAAGGAAGAGGAACGCGAGTTCGTCAGCTTCGACGCGATAATCAAGAAGTACGGGCTGACCGACCCCGCGCTGTTGGAGCTTGCGAAGATAGTCAGGGGCGCGGACGCGAGGATACCTGATGCCCCGCCCGAGTCCGCGGGGCTCGAAGCTGCGGCCCTCGGCTTCAGGGCGCTGGCAAAGGACGACTACGACAACATGCGGCTGCAGTTTCCCGCCTATGACGCACTCTATTCGTACTGCACCGAGAGGCTAAAGGGCACAGCGAGGCTGGAACACTCCCAGAAGTAGGGCGAAGGTTGGGGCCCAGCCTGAACTTCGAATCGGGCCCTTTGCCAGTCTACGTGGCGAAGGGGTCGAGGGTCTTTGTGTCCGGCCTCATGAGCGTCATGATACCGGTATACCTTCTGGCCCTTGGGTATGACGGGTTCTTCGTTGGAGTGGCCCTCGCGGCCATCCTGGCTGGAAACGCTTTCTCCAACGTGCTGCTCAACCTCTTTGGGAAGAGGGTTGGTGCGAGGAGGCTCCTGCAGGCCTTCAGCCTCCTGATGTTGGGGTCAGGGGCCCTGCTCGCGCTGACCGGGGATCAGTTCCCAGTCTTGGTGGCATGCTTTCTTGGTAACGTCAGCACGACAGGGACGGAGGCGGGGCCGTTCCAGTCTGTCGAAGCGGGAGTGCTCCCTGACATGGTTCCCGAGGGGAGGGCGGTTAGGACGTTCGGTCGGTACAACATGATCGGCTACCTCGCGGCTGCGTTTGGGACCTCCACCCTCTCGGTGCCTGGATATCTGGGCGAAGGGCTGCCTGTCTTCAGGGCCCTCTTCTTGGTCTTCGGGGGAGTGGGTTTGCTCCTCTTCGTCGTCTACACGAGGCTGAGCTGGCCTACGAAGTCGCTGGCCGCGGGCTCCGGGGCAGGCACCCTCAGCAAGGAGACGCGGAAGGAGTTGACGAAACTGTCCGAGCTCTTCTCGATGGACGCCTTCGGCGGGAGTTTCGTGTCTCAGTATCTCCTCTCGTACTGGTTCTACGTCGTCTACGCGGTCCCCGCTACAGGCCTGGCCGCGATCTTCTTCTTCTCCAGCCTGATCTCTGCCGGTTCGACCTACGGGGCCGCGTTCATAGCCGAAAGGCTTGGCAACCTCAGGACTATGGTCTTCACCCACATTCCTTCGAGCGTCTTTCTGATCCTGATCCCGGTCGCAGGCTCGCTCTTGGGAGCGGTTACCCTGCTCTTCCTCCGACAGAGCGTTTCCCAGATGGACGTTCCCACCAGACAGGCGCTGATGGCGGAGATGTTCAAGCCGGAGGAGAGGGTTCAGGCCTACGCGGTGACGAACGTTGTCAGGAGCCTGGGGACCTTCGCGGGCGGACCAGTGGCAACGGGGCTGATCGCCGTCGGCGCTCTCTCAGGACTGCTGTACGCAGGGGGGCTGTCGAAGATAGGCTATGACGTCTCGATCTACGCGGCCTACAGGAAACGGTTCCGCTAGGGCTAGGGGGTCACGACTACGGTCCCCTTCATGAAGGGGTGTAGGGAGCAATAGTATTGGTAGGTCCCGGCAGTGCTGAACGTGTGGGACCAGGTGGCGCCTGGGAGCATGTTCGAGGAGTCGAAGAGACCCGTGGCGTTGCTCGTCACGGTATGAGTGGTGCCGTCCCTGTTGACCCAGGTGACCTCGTGACCGGCCGCGACTGTGAATGGAGATGGCGAGTAGAACTGTGGGTTGCTGGGGCTTGACGCGCCGCTGACTATCGAGACATCCCCGGTCGCACCTCCGAGCAGGCGAGCTTCGGTGGCACCGGCCAATGCGCCTATGACTAGGGCGCCGATGATGAAGCCGACTACAACCAGAGCGAACGCGCTAGATGTTGCCATCATCCTCCTCTGCGTGGGTCCCATCGGCTTCTTCCAGAACATCCTGGTGCCCATTACAGAATAGACGAAGGTCGCGATGAGCGATAGGATTACGGTGACCACTCCGAAGAACGTCGCAAAGTCCGACGGGCTGGCGAGCGCGTCGGCTGCGAACGAGCCCTCGAGGAGGAGGAAGACTACGCTCAGGACCACTGACCCCACGTAGGCGAACCTGTTCTTCTTCCAGACGCCAAAGGAGAGCACCAGGAAGAGGACTATGAATGGAACCAGTATCAGGATGAAGGGGCTCGACCCTCCGCCAGCCGTCAGGTAGGGTGCGATGACTGTAATCAGGTACAGGCCAGAGTAGAGGAGCCCAAGGAAAGGAACCAGGACCTCGGGGGTCTTCCATGAAACAGAAGGAGCGCTTTCCTGGGCGGACAACGAAATTGCCCTTGAATTGTTCATATTTATCCTTGACATCCAAGATGGGCGAGCTCCGGCCTCGAGAATCCGCTGCTGTGGAACGGCGAGCCTCAGAGGGACTTTAGGTAGCCGTTCGTGCCGAGCCACTCCGCATGGGCCTTGATGTACCGCCAGAGGATGTCTGCCTTTCTGTTGTCGAAGTCCCAGGGCGCGACTAGGACGATGTCTCCCTCGCGTATCCACATTCGGCGCTTTAGCTTGCCGCGGATTCTGCACTGCCTGGTCTCTCAGTCGACGCACTTCACTATCACCTGGTCGCCACCTGTCATCTTGATCGCCTTGCCGAGAATCTCCCCCTGCTGGGGCATGACCAGTTCCTTGAGGTTCGATTCGCTGAGGACTTTTCGCTTACCCAATTAGTTTCACCAGCATCCTAGGACCAGTAGCACACGCGGGCGCGTCGAGGTCGTTTTATCTGTA
The DNA here is from genome assembly GCA_016200025.1 of Nitrososphaerota archaeon. Classification (GTDB taxonomy): domain Archaea; phylum Thermoproteota; class Nitrososphaeria; order Nitrososphaerales; family Gagatemarchaeaceae; genus UBA183. Next base: position 9,027 of record JACQFO010000130.1, on the reverse strand, counting down.
TCTGCGCCATCGTCTTGCGCCTCCGCCGTTCTTGCCCCTGTTCTTGCCCCTGTTCTTCCGCCAGTTGCCCTCGCGTCCGGGCCTCCCTCCTTCGTCGGACCTCGAGGGCCTGGAACCGAAACGCCTCTTCGCGTCTTCCGGCCTGAGAGGGTTGATCGGGGCCCTGGCGAGGCTCAAAATCCGGGCGAAGTCCCCTTCCTCGTCTCGCGTGACGAAGGTGTACGACCTCCCTACGTCCCCGGCCCTCGCAGTCCTTCCGACCCTGTGGAAGTAGACCACCGGGTCTTCGGGCACGTCGTAGTTGACCACGCAGTCGACCTGTCTGACATCGATCCCCCTGCTGGCGACGTCCGTTGCCACAAGGACGTCGGCCTTCCCGGATCGGAAGAGGCTCATGGAGTGGTCCCTCTGGTTCTGGCTGAGGTCCCCGTGAAGCGCTGCGACGTTCAGGAACCTCCTTTCAAGGTCGCGTGCTAGCTTGATCGTCCCCCACCTGGTCCTGCAGAAGACCACGGCGCTCTTGCGGTTCTCTTTCGTGAGGATCTCAAGAAGGAGGTCCAGCCGCTGGTCCTTGTCCACCCTTGCGTAAAATTGTTCGAGGGTCTCGGCCGACGGCTCGTTCTGGTCCACCATGACGTGCTTCGGGTCCGCCATGTACCGCTGAGACAGCTGGACGATTGACCTGGGCATCGTAGCCGAGAAGAGGCTTAGCTGCCTGGTCCTCGGTGTCTGGCCGAGTATGTAGTCGACGTCGTCGATGAACCCCATGTCGAGCATGGTGTCCGCCTCGTCCAACACCACGAACCTGACGCCGCCGAGCCTCAGAGTACCGCGTTTGATGTGGTCGATCGTCCTCCCCGGCGTCCCGACGACGACCTGGGCCCCCCTCCGCAGGGCCTCCAGCTGGAGGTTCATTGACTGGCCGCCATAGATAGTTATCACCCTGATGCCTGTGAAGGCTCCTATCTTCTTCAGTTCGTTGGTGATCTGCACTGCCAGCTCCCGGGTCGGGGCCAGCACCAAGGCCTGGACATGCGGCGAAGAGCCGTCGATGGCGTGGAGAAGAGGTATTCCGAAGGCGACGGTCTTGCCGGAGCCTGCCTTGGCCTGGCCGATCAGGTTCCTGCCCTCCATCAGCGGGCCTATGGCCTGCTCCTGAATAGGGAAGGGCCTGCGGTAGCCCGCCTGGTCGACCCCTTTTCTTACAGCGGGGCTTAGCTGTAGTTCGTTGAAGCTTTCCATTTTTTCTCACTTTACGACAATATCGGAGCCACAGAATCAGGCAGCGTGCGCTTGCCGATCGTTATGACGCAGAGATTGCAGCAATGAATGCGCGTGCTTGCCCCTATTTAAGCCTGAACGGGATTGCTGGCCCTTTCATCCGCCCGACGGACGGACAAATGACCGGGCCTGGCTTCGGTAATAGGTTAAGAACGGCGGCGTAGTAGCTCACTGCGGCGACCTATCTCGGCAGAACCCATCTTGCAGACGCAGAAGCCTAGAAGGCCATGCCCGGAATGCGGTTCCGTGGGGCAACTCTATCGGACCCCAAGGGGACTCAAGTGCGCAGACTGCGTTCGAAGGATGGATTCTTCAGGCCTCGGGTTTAGGTAATCCCTCGACACAGAAGTCTCCGCCTTGGACGCAGGGCAGAATTGCACGAACTTTCTTGTCCGTAAGGTTAAATGGCGTCGGACTCGGTCGGCCGAGACGGATGGTTCTGAGGTTCAGAGTCCTTTGAAGACTCGGTCTGGGGTTGGCTTGGGGTTGGACCGTCCGAGGAACGAAGCACCTTCAGGCGAAGTCAACGCAACGTCTCGGGCCCAGATGAGCTGGAAGCGACCAATTGGCCTTACCCTGACTGCTGTTTCCTGGGGACTCGCCGCCATCTACGACCTCGTTGTCTCGTTCACGATGTACGGGCCCTACGATGCCGTCGCCCAGTATGGCGACTACTTCCCCCGGGCACCGTGGTTCCACACGGCAGTGGGCACGGACTGGTCCATCAGGATCCTGATTCAGGTCTTCTCTCTCCTCCAGGTGTTCACCGTCTATGGCATGTTGAAGGGCAATTCGTGGTCATACTACGCCGGTCTCGTCCTCCCAATCCTCGTCCTGCTTCTGTTCGGGTCTACTGCCCTCCTCTATTTTGCGGCCCCTGAGAGACTGGGACTCCGCACGCCGACACTGCTCGCGAGCCTCGGTCTGGCCGCCGTGTGGGTCGGAGTGATGTGGGTCTATTTGACCAGATCGCACGTTCAAGACTACCTCAGTAGGTGGTAGGGAACCTACGCGGCACTAGTCCTAGGCATGTACGTTGAAACCTGTTGCTTGATACCAAGTCCTGATGAGTCCTTGGAGAGTGTAGGTTGTCCATATCACCAAACGGTAGTTGCCTGGAGCCAATGAAGACGTGTCGATCGCGGCCGAATAGACTCCGGTTACGACATTCTTGGCAAGATTGTATCTCTTCACGAGGACCCCACCTGAGGTGAACACAGAAAGTGCTTTGCCCATCTTTGCCCAGGACATTCCAGGGAGGGTGCCCTTCAATTGGCACATCCTGGTCGTACCAGTGGCAACGCCACAATAACTTGTGCTGGTAGGGTTGAAGATAGGCAGGCTCAGGGTTGTTACGAAGTGGTAGGCGGTCCCTACGGGCACGGAGTTCGCAGAGACGTTGGCGTCCCAGGCGCTTCGGAAGTAGAAGACATTCCGGTCAATCTCACCTGTTCCGCTGGGGGTATCCCAGCTCTTCAGCCAGAAAGGTCCGGCGCCTACTTCCAGGTTGTTTAGATAGAAAACCCACCTCGGCGCTCGTGGAGCGTTATCGATTGAATAGGCGCTAGCAAAGGCAAATGGCCTTGAGGTGTCCACGGTGGAGGAATCTGTCGCTACGTGATCGAGGTTGAAGTACTTCCACAGGTGTAACGGAAGAACTGGGACTAGTATGTCGGGAAGGTTCCAGACCGACGAGCTGTTTATGTAAACGTACATTGTATACTTGCTCAACAGGTACGAGGCGATCAGGCCGTAGGGTCCCGCCATCGCTCCGTAGAATGGTGGCGACCGATCGGGATAGTTCGGCGAGCCGGCAAGGTCCCAGGCGTCCAACGAGAACTGGTAGTCCCTTGTAGTGAGAGGAACTCCGTCGTTGAAGGTGATGTTCCTCGCGAAGGTCAATTCAATCCGCTGTCCCTTGACAATCTTTTGTGCCGAGTGCAAGGCTGGACCCTTGGCAACTTGATAGTTGAATGCGGACCTGCCACTGGGCGTCATTCCATTGAAAGCGGAAATTGAATGCGACGTGGTCATGTGGTCCAGGAAGGCGTTGAAAACGTTCGTCTGGTCCGGAGGGGTTAGCATCGGCGGGTCAATAATGGAAGCCCATACGTCTGATTGCCACGCTGCCCACCTGGCAGGGTACAGCGGGTTGAGTCCGCCTTCGTCAGTGACCTGCTCCAGGGCGAGGTTGAATGTGCCGCCCGGCGTTCCGCCGTTCGTAGCGCCCAAGGTGCAGGTCGCAGGGCCGCATTTGTGGACGTTCAAGAGTGTGTAGTAGAGGCCCGTGAAGTCATTTGGACTCTGAGTTGGTAGCTGTGCGAAACCAGTCCAGCCGTTGGCGTTGTTTGCGAAGAGCACGTTCTCGAAGTAGCCCATGACAGTCGGAAGTTGTTGGGAGTAGTAGACGGCGAAGTTCCTCGCCCAGCGGTTCGCCTCATCCATCGTGGTCGCATAGAGGACATGGTTCGTAGCCACGTTGATTGACTGGTTCTCGTAGTTCCCAGTGTTCGTGGTGGTCCCGGAGAACTGAGAGTTGTACTCTTGCATGTTGGTGTTGAAAGCGAGGTCCGCGATGAAACCGAAGGTGTACATGTCACAATTGTCTATCGCGACCACCGTAGCGTTGATCACTTGGGGGCTGTTCTCGTAGGTGCCAGGGTTGAAGACGCCCGGCGATACTATCTCCCTGGAGTTCAAACTGAAGGGGCAGCCGGAGACAGCTTGCCCCAAGAGATGGTTCGAGAATTGCACTCCTATCTGTTGCGCCTCATAGGAAGTCCTGGCGCCCCACAGATTCCTGTGATGAGTGGACCTGCGCCAGAGATTCGGTGCGAATGGGACGGTGTGGTTTGCGTCCGTGAACCAGTTGGTGGTACTGTTCGCAGTTCCGGCCGTACAACCGTCGCAAAACAACCCAGCCGCCAGAAGCTCTGCTGTCGCCATTGTGAAGTTGTGCGCATAGTTCCTGACGCTCGCGTTTCCGCCGCCCACGGGGTTGCACGCAGCGGCGTAGGCTCCGCATGGGAGGACGTCGGGCGATGCAGTGCCTTCGAACCCGTTTAGGATTGTAGACTGGATGTAGTCGTAGTCTTGAAGATATTGAATGGCCCTACGAAAGTGGACGTTGTTGCCCGGGAACTTCAGACTGTTGAAAACGATGCCGAACCAGGAGTATGAGACTGAATTGTTCACAATGACGTGGGGGTCGCTGGCCAGAGTCGTGTAGGCACCTGTGCTGAACGTCCATTCGGGGGCCTGTATTGTCCCCGACGCGACCGCTGCCTGCATGCCACTCTCGCTGGTGTAGACGCTGATGACGACTCTGTCGACCAGGGGTCCGTGGGTTTGCACCTGACTAGGGCTGAGATATGTCCCGTCCGTCGCGCTGGCCGATTGAAAGGGCTGATAGGCTAGGAGCAGCGTAATCGCAAGCAGGGCGAGCTTGCTATTCATCCTCAGGGCTAAACAGCCCAGCCTCCTAAAAACGTGATGGGCCCTCGCGATGACTAGGAGACCTCTCAGAGCGCGGCCAGCTTGACTGGTCGAAGATGGCACCGCGGCCGGACTTTGGTTTCGGACAGGGGCCTCGGTCACAATCTAGGTTCGTCATCTCAGGTGATAGTGTCATCGGTGCGGCCACGTGCTTGACTATGCCTGCAGGCGATGAGTTGTGTTTGCCCCGGCTACGCCTATCAGGTTTAAGTAGGAACTTCGCCGCGGAAGCTCTGATTGTCCGCGGCTCTTGAAAGCCTCCGCAAGAACCAAGACCTCCGCATCGTCACGGACAGGCAAGTTTCGACCGCCTGGGTCCTCCTTCCAATAGCGATCGCACTGACGATCATAGCGTTGGTATTCTATGTTTTTGCTCTGGTCTTCGCAGCTCTCGGAGACGCCCTCACCAACCCCGGGGCATCACCTCCCTCCAGTGTCTTCGCTGCGGCCTTTGCAGGGTTAGGCGCGATCTTCGGAGTCGTCCTCCTGCTGCAGATTCTGTACGCTTACTTCTTCTACATCCTGATCAGGCGCAGGAACCAGCACTTCGCCAGGCAACAGCACTTCGTCGCAGACCTCGTATCTGTCCTGAGAGAGGCGGCGGCCAAGAAGGGCGTCAACATAGAAGCCCTGCTCCTCTCGATGGAGAGCTCCAACCGACAGGCCCAGGTGGAGGAGGGGGAGAAGAGCGCGGCCCTCTGGGCGATCCTGCTGCTGGTGCCCGTGCTCAGCATTGTCGCGTTCCTCTACATCTTCTACTTCCTGACCGGCGACTACTACCAACACGAACGGCGGGAGGACGGCATGCTCTCGGACGTGCAGCGCGCATTCTCCTCAGTCGGCGTTCAGTTCGTCTTCCACCGCAATGAGCCTGTCCCACACAGGAGCTTCGTGGTCTACTTAGTTGCGGCACTGCTTACATTCGGAGTCTTCGAGCTCTATTGGATGTACACTTTCATCCGCGACCCCAACCACCACTTCTCAAACCATGCCGCCTTCGAAGGCACCGTGGTACAGCTGGCAAGTCCACTCCTCGCCTAGGTCAACTCCAACCAGCCAGCCGCATCACCTGGGGGGTCACAGTGCCTTCTATCATCCCTGCAATGAAGAACAGGAGGGCCAGCCCGAAGAGGAGGTAGAGCGTCTGCCTGAAGGCCTGCTCGAACTTGAGGCCCTCCTCCGGGTTCCTCCTGGACCTCAGGAACATTACTCCTAGCTTGATCCCTGCTGAGCCAGCGAGCATGAAGGATGGAATCTCGATGATTCCGTGGGGGAGGAGGCCAGAGAGGAGCAAGGCGGTATTGGGAACGAGGTCTGAAATGATGCCGAGGATGACCCCGTTCATCAGAAGGGAGGTGACCGGAGACAGTGAGAACCAGATTCCTGAGAGGCCCGTCGCCAGGGAAACCTGCCAGTTGTGCAGGAAGATGTAGGTCCCAAGACTGAGTGGGACAATCTGCCCTAGCTCAGGGTTGATCCGCCCCGGCACGTAGCCCAACGAGTAGATTGCCTGGGAGAGGCCGTTCTGTGCAATTCGGAATCCTAGTAACCAACCCACGACGAGAGATGCTGCTGAGGCCAGGTGGTAGGGGAAGTTCCTCGCATTCAGGGCGTAGCTTCTGAGCTCCGCAAGGCCCCTTCTGAAGACCTGCCACCCGTACTTCGGAAACTGCCCGACCAAATCCGGCAGGAACGGCTTGTAGAGCGTAAGTAGTGAGTCGGAGGGCATGGACGGACGAACCAGTTCCTCGTACAGTGATGTCTTTGTCAGGTGCAGTATCGGAACAACGATGATGAGCAACCCCACAGTCGCAAGGGACGCGAGGGGCAGACCAATGCCAGGGATGAGCGAAGGGGTGGCGCCGACTAGGGTTGTCAGGAAAATGTAGACAAACCCGTAGGTGGCGGCGGTCTTCTTCGCTTTGCGCACCTGACGGACGCTCTTCCGGATTGCTTCGAACCCGGAGACATTGTCCGAGACGACGGCGACTGGAGTGTAGATGAAGAAGAGCGAGATGAATGCAGTAGCAACCACTGCGGCGAGGTAGGTCATGATGACTGCGCCCAGGAGGACGAGGGACCCTTCCAGGAATACAACCGCGAATATCGTCAACAGGAACGCTCCGATGATGGGGAGGAATGTCAGTGAGTAAGAGAGAAAGAGCGTCCATGCCATAGGCTTCCACCTGTCTACGAAGGATGCCAAAACGGACGCAATGTCTACCCGAGAGCCGCCGATCGCCTTCCAGTAGGAGCCATACTCCGCAGCGGTCACGAAACCGCTGGTCAGCACGGCCACCAGGACCGCCAAGACCAAGGCACCTAGGGCGTAGGCCACGAAGGTCTGGGTTAACCCCGAAGAGGAGAAGAGGTCGATTAGGGCTCTGAAGTCGCGTTGACTAATGTCCTGGGCGATGGTGCTGAGGAGGCCAGTACTTTCCAGTTGCACTATCAAAGCCAAGGCAAAGATTCCGACGATTGATCCATAGACGGCCGAAAGTGAGTTGGAAAGCATTGACGGGATAGACAGTGCAGGACTGGCACGCCACGTCCAATAGGATTTTGAGAGGTGACTGTCGAAGGAAGGCTTTCTGCGCGTCTCCATCGCTGACTGCTTGAGGTCTCGTTATTTCATTCTTCAGGAATGAGTCCCGCTCCGAACCGGATGGGCTCGTCCCCAAAATCGTTAGATATGGAGAACCCACTTAGAAGCAGGTTGGAAACCTCCTGGGATCGACTGTGGCGGCGGGAGGAGGAGTTCTTCCTATCTGGGAAACCGGAGTTCAGGCACAACGCGGACTTCATTGCAGTTTCAAGCATCGCTGAGCAATTCTACTGCGAGTACAAGGTGGAGAATGAGTTCGCACTTGGAAAGATTCCAACTGAGGCCAAGAACCAGGGGACCGACATACACGACGAACTCATCCCCCGGGTCCCGGTGGAAAAGGAGAAATTCGTCAAGTTAGTCAGCGGGAAGCAGCCAAGCTACGCCGTGTTGAGAGTCTGGGGCACCGTTGGAGGCCTCCGAATAGTCGGCATGCCTGACCATATCGTGTGGATGGCTGGCAGGCCCAAATGGTTGGTCGAGTTGAAGACCACCAAGGGAGACCCAAGTTTCTTGTGGCCCGACCAGGAGGCCCAGATTCGGATCTACGGACTCCTCCTTGATTTGATGGGATTCGACTGTTCTCGCATGCGTCTTGCGCTTGTCAGGCTGAGGGCCGGGGAACTCACGGAGCATGAGCGAAGAACTTGGATCGAAAGAGTGTCAGTCAACCTGGAGTCGGGGAAGATACGGGAGCTGGAAGCGAAGTCCAAAGGTTCGATGAAGGTGCACCTCCTGGCTCACACCAGGGCTGCAGGGGTAGCCGCAATAATGGAGAAGCGGGGCTACTGGATTGGTGAGAGAGAACCCACCTCCAGCACGAGCGTCGGGAAGTGCAGGGCATGCGAGTACAACTCGGTTTGCCCAAAGAGTCTCTACAAATCCCTCGGTGAAAGCTCAAGTTGAAACCTGCCCTTCATTCGATGCGACCTGGCCATTGCGTTTTGTCTCAATCCCCTCCGGTAGGACACAAGCATCAGCCCCCAACCCCGAGAAAGGCAACTATCAGAAAGAACGTCAAGAAGAAGGCGGTGTTGACCAGTGTCAGAGCGTTGAGCAACATTGCAAGCTTCTTCCGTTTTCTCAGATGGAGCAGGAGCATCATGATGATTCCGGGCAGGACGAGCCAAACTACAAGGAGGAGCAACGGGAACAAGAAGTAGGCACTGCCTAAGACAGGCAGAAGGCCCGCTATTGGCGCAACTATTGCGGTTATGACCTGAGAAGCCCATGGAGATGGCCCCAATAGGAAGATGCTCAGGAAACCAAGAAGAACGATTAGGTTGTAGCCAAAACCTACCCCAAACAGAAGCAGATCAACGATGTTCGCACCATCTTCGGGCTTCATCAAGGCGACATGAGTCAGGGTCTGGTGAGATAAATGCTGGGCCAAGCATGGACCTTGAGATGGGCCTCCGCGCTAAGCCGACAACAGGCCAAGCTTGTGCTCGTAGCTGTGGAAGTCGGTCACTCGTTTGAGGTGGTGTCGTAGTCCATAACTGCACCGTCGGGGCGCCTAGTTGAGGATGAGGCGCCCTGGCCGGGCTTTGTCAGTCTATGTAGGCGCCCGAACATCATTGCGGGCGCGGTTTGGTTAGCTGCCTCACAGGTCTAGTTCTGTTGCGGGAACGATGGCGGAACCAGGG
>JACQFO010000129.1 GCA_016200025.1 Nitrososphaerota archaeon | reverse complement strand
CTACGGACCCCGACGACGTCAAGAAGGGGCCCATCGACGCTGTGGTCCTTGACCCTACCACGCTGCCTTCGCACCATGGTCCCCATGTGAAGTCGGTCCTGAAGGGCTTGAACATAGTGACGATGGCGTTCAAGGTCCCGACCACCCACATGCATCTGCACAGCCTGATCCTATCGCTGAAGAAGCAGACGACGGCGGAGGATCTGGTGGCGACGCTCGGCAAGGGGCCCAGGATCCAGTTGGTTGACGCCAAGTCGGGGTTCAAGTCGACGGCGAACATAATGGACCTGGCCAGGGAGATGGGCAGGCCGCGGAACGACATGTACGAGGCGACGGTCTGGCGAGACTCGGTGGCAGTGGTCGACGGCGAGGCGTACATGTTCCTAGCCGTCCACCAGGAGGCGATAGTCGTGCCGGAGAACATCGACGCCATCAGGGCGCTGGCAGGCGGCTATACCGGCGAGGAGTCGATGAGGCTGACCGATGCGTCCCTGGGCATCAGGCACCACTAGCTATTCGAGTAGCTTCGGCACCGAGTCCAGAACGAACCTCGGCTCCTGGAACTGCTTTACTAGCGATTTCACCCGCTTGGCGACGAAGTCCGCCGGCTTCTTGCCAAGAATGACTGTAGCAATAAGGTCGGCTACCTCTTCCATCTCTCTTTGGCCGAAGCCCATTCGCGTGAGCTCTGACGTACCCAGGCGGCCCCCGTTGTCGACGATGATATTGGCCTGCTCGAGCCTCCCGGCGAAGGAATGGAGCCTGGTCGGGTCGTAGTCTAGAAGGACTTGGTGAGACTTCGTGAACCCGTAGGCGGCCCCCCTGACCTTAACCCCCTGGGAGGAAAGGGCCTTTGCCAGAGCCTTGGAGTTCTTCACTACGGCCTGGGCGTAGACCGTGCCGAACTGCAGCATCTCTAGCAACGCGATGGAAAGGGCTGCGACCCTGTTCAGGTGGACGTTGTCGACTATCCCAGGGTGGATCTTCCCTGAGACCTTCGCGAAGGCTTCCTCGCTGTTGGAGAGGATGATCCCGCCCTGGGGGCCGGGGAGGCTCTTGTGAGTCGAGCCTATCAGGAAGGAGCATCCCTCTCTAAGGGGGTCCTGGAACTCTCCGCCGGCGATGAGTCCGAGGACGTGCGAGCCGTCGTAGACCCTGGTCCCTCCCTGGACCTTGGAGAGCTGGCTGACGGGATGGGGGAAGGGGATGAAGCTAGAGCCGAAGAAGACGAGTGCGGGTTTCGATGACCGGATGAGAGCTGCCGCCTCCTTTGCCCTTATGTTGACGGCGACTTCGTCGAAGGGGAAGTAGAGGTTCCCGAGGCCCAGTAGGTTCCCCAGGCCGGATGCTGAGATTCCGGGGTAGCCTCCATTCTGCGGGGAGACCGAGACGACCTTGTCGCCCCTCGCCGCAAGGGAGAGGAGAATGGCCATGTCCGCCGTGTGTCCGGACAGGGGGCGGACGTCGGCGTACCTTGCCTTGAAGACTTTCCTCGCAATCTCCTGGGCCATCGCTTCCAGTTCGTCGATGAACCTGGTGCCCCTGTAGAAGTGGTCGGGTGCGGAGTACCTGTTCCCCAGGTCTGTCAGGAACATCGATCGCATCTGGGGGCTGCTGTGGTTTTCAGAGTGGATCAGGTTGAGGCACTCCTTCGTCCTCCAATCTTCGTGCTGCTTTAGCGTTCTGAGGAATTTTTCTGCGTAGTGATAGGACATTGGGTGTGCCCGGCGCTGGGTCCTATTCCGCAGAGGGCCCTGCCCGCTCAAGGTGGAAGACACAGTGGGTGTCGCCCTTGCGCAGGCATTGCGTCTCCGTGGCTCTGAACGCTGCCGCGAAGGCCTCGCTTGCGACCCCTGCGGTCACTCCTCCCACGAACTGGCACCGGGGCTGAGGGCCAAGCTCTCCGTCTGCGCAGAAGGCACAGTCGGTGATGACGACTTCGAGGACTTCACCGCGTCCGATGTCGCCTTTGACTTCGATGCTGCCCCAGCCGGCGGCTGCGGAGAGCTCCTCAAGCACTTTGAGTACGGTTCCCGGGTCCTTGGCGAAGCCCATGACCTCCTTCGCCACCCCCCTCCCATAGCTGCTTCCCATTTCGTTGAGCATGACGGCGGCTCCGCTCGAAAAGACCTTGGTGAGCTGCTTTTCGATCACTGCCCATCCCCTGGTGGACACGAAGAAGACCCTCGCCCCCGCGGCCTTTGTCTTGATCACGCCGCCGGGTTCGATTTCGAAGAACTGTTCTATGGCCATTCGCACGGGGCCGCCGCGGCGGAGTAATATCCTTTTGGAGGTTGACAGCGGGGTCAGCCGTATTTGTACCTGACTCCGTGTCCGTCCCTCTCGTGCGAGAAGGTGACCATCTCGGGGGGGCCGATGGAGCCGCAGGTGCCGCAGGCCACGCAGGCTACGTGGTCGAACCTCAGCTGGGAGGACTGGACCTCGTCCAAGGTCAGGCCGAAGGCCTTCCTCCTGAGACCGTCGGTGGGCCCTCCGTCGGCCAGAAGCTTGAGGTTGTGCTCGTAGAGGTCCTTGAACGATGCGAAGACGCCTTTGGGGGTGAGGATGGTAAAGCAGTTGGTGGGGCACGCCGGGACCCAAGGCTTGGACACGGACTTCGAGGCGAGCAGGCTGTCCACAACGATGTGCGAGTACGACTTGTCCTCGTCATAGTTCAGGATGCTTGTGCCCTGTTGAACCCGCTGGATTGCGTCCCCTAGAGTGGCGGCGACGTGGGAGGTGTCGAACTTGTAGGTCTTGGAGATCAGGCGCGTTCCGAAGAGCAGGCGAGGCAGGGTGTGGTAGGTGAACGAGCTCTCGGAGATGAAGCTGTCCCTTCCCGACCTGCTCACGTCCTCGTAGATGGGCCCGAGGAAGTCCCTGTACCGCGAGAGGTTCCTGCTACTGTACGAGCCAGAGGAGGCCGCCTCGAGATAGGCCCTTGCGGCCATCATCCCTGAGGTGATGGCCCTCCTCATGCCGTCGATCATCGGCCCTATCTTCACGAAGGCTCCGAGGGCGTCGCCGGTGGCAAGGTAGCCGTCGGCATACGGCCTCTTGAGAATAGACTTGAACCCCTTGGGGATGTTGTGCGACGAGTATTCGACGGGCTGGGCTCCGTCGAGGAGCTCGGAGACCATTGGATGGTCCTCGAACTCGTCGAGGACGTCGAGGAGTTTGCCCACCTGGTCGAACCTCTCCGTCGTTGCCCTGATCAGAGAATCGAGAGATACGACGAGCCCGACCGAGAGGCTCTCTTTGTTGGTGTAAACGAAGGCCCCCCCGCCGATCTTGTGCATGAAGTCTCCAAGGAAGAAGATGGCCCTGCCGTCGGCCGGCCCGACCCTGAATCGTTTCTCGATCCTCGCCGCGTCGAGCCGGTAGACGCGCTTGATCCCGTGGTAGAGCTGGCGGGGGGTAAGGCGTCCCCGCAGACCCGCTTCCTCGACGAGGTTGGACGTCACCCCAGAGGCGTCCACGACCAGTTTGGCCCTGATCTCCTCCTTGTTAGTCCGGACGCCGACCACGGCGTCGCCATCCTTCAAGAGTCCCTCGACGGTCGTCTCGGTGGACAGCATGGCGCCCTCCTGGACTGCGACGCTTGCGAGCCACCTGTCGAACGGGCGCCTGAGGACCGAGTAGTCGTGGCCTGTCTCGAAGTTCATCGGGAAGACTCCGAGCCTCGAAGGGAGGGAAGTCTTCGACAGCCTGTAGTACCTGGAGGTTCCCTTAGTGGTGTCCGGGGTGTCGAGCACGACGACCTCGTTGGAAAGGATCCTCCTTTCGAGAGGGGCCGAGGACTCGAACTCGGGGACGAGGCTGATCAGGCCGAGCTCTCCGGGGAAGTCGCCGTAGAGCACCCCGCCGGTCATGTTCCGCTCCCCAGGGATGCGCGCCTTCTCCAGCATGAGCACGTTCACTCCCTTCCTGGCGAGGGCGAGGGATGCGGCGGCCCCGGCAGGGCCGGCCCCGACGACTATGACGTCGAACTCAGTTTGCAATTGTGGCTCCTTGCACGGTCTTGATCAGCTTCGGGAGCTCAACGTAGAGGTCGCCCACTATGGGGTAGTGCGCTATCTTGAAGATGGGGGCCTCTGGGTCGGTGTTGACCGCGACGATCTTGGCTGACTTCTGCATCCCCACCCGGTGCTGCAGGGCTCCGCTTATGCCCACCGCGAAGTACAGCTTGGGCGCCACGGTGGTGCCGGTCTGCCCGACCTGGTTGGACTTGTCGATGAGCCCGTCCAGTTCCTTGACCTCGGCGTAGATGAGGGCCCTGGTGGCCCCGATCTCGGTCTTCAGCCCGCGCTTTGTCTCCAGGGCCTGTTTGAGTTGGACGGCGTATTCGTAGGCTTCTTTCGGGTTCCTAGGTCTTCCGGATCCGTCCTTCAGGATGCCGAGCCCTAGGCTGATGACCACGTCGGCGCCTGCGAGGTCGACAGGGGACGGCGGCAGCTCGAGGATCTCCTTGACCATCGCCGGGTAGTCTCCGCCTTTGAAATCGAACCGCTCGATTTTTCCCTTCCTCTTCGGGTCCGGGGGGAGGGGCGCGAAGTTCCCGGGGCGGACGGTGGCCATCTGAGGCCGATGCCTCGGGGTGTAGATCCTGGCGAGGCGGGTCCCGAAGTCGGGTCTGATTTGGATTAGGAGGTTCTTGAAGTCACCGAGGACTGGGTTGGAGTAGTCTTCGACCTCGAGCTGGACGTTGTCAGTGGCCAGGCCGGTGACCGCCCTAAAAGCGATCCTCGCCGCCAGGTCCTTGCCAAGTTCGTTCGCCGCGAAGAGGAAGGCATAGGGCTTCCTGGCCATTACCATGGCGTAGATTGCGTCGATGTATCTGAGGTTGAAGTAGGTCCCGAACTCCGGAGAGTCGACGAAGAGCACCCCATCTGCGCCGTGCGACACGGCCTGCTTTGCGGCCCCTTCGACACCGTTCCCAAGGAGGATGCCGACCACCTCTTGCCTCACCTTGTCCGCGACCTTTCGGGCTGCGGCCAGGACCTCGAGGGAGTCCTTGGTGAGTTCGTCCTTTTCCGTTTGAAGGTAGACCCAGACGCCCTTCGCTTCCTCGGTCAAGGGAAGAGCTCACCCGCGAGCATCTCATAGCTGAAAGGGCCCAGGAATCCGTCGGCCTGCAGTCGGGAGACGAGGAGCTCTGGAAGATTTGTTGCGAGGTCCCCTCTCTGATATGGGCCGTAATTCTTGCCTTCGAACCCGACCAGCCCGCTGGTCTTCAGGAAGACCAGGGACTCGCCGACAGTCTTCTGGACGGGTGGCTTGCCGATGTCTATGCCCGCCCCTACGATGGTGGGCGAGCCGGCGAGGCCGAGCCTCTTGGGGTCTGCCCAGAGGTCGTCTGATGTCCACTTGACGGCCCGGTAGACCTTGCCCCTGTAATTGTTTCGCCGCACCTCGGGTTGGGAGAAGGGTCCCGGCTCCCTGGGCCTGTATTCCGTCGAGATTGTGAGGAGGGATGGCAGCTGCATCACGAGCTTCTGCACCAGCCGCCCGATCCTCCTATCCGACGTCAACGATGTTCCGCCCGGTGCTACGTCGAAGTCCTCGACGTAGGTCGCGTGGGGGACTACCTTTCCAAGGAGCTCGGAGACGCCTTCCGCCACCTGGGGCCCTACGCTCCCGGTCTCTCCGTCCGTGGTCTTGATCCCGGTGAGCACGACGAACCTCGAGAGCCGCTCCTTCTCTTCGGCGAGCTCTGCGAGGGCCGCGGCAGGGGTGAGGGAGCCGGCCAGGTACCTGTCGACCAGGCTGTCGCCCACGGTCGGCAGCTCTGAGTATATCCTGTTGGGTAGGAGGTTGGAGGAGTAAAGCTCGGCGGCCTTCGCCCTGACCAGGTCGGAGTAGCCGGCCCGGCTGATCGTCTCGGCCAAGAGGTCGAGGGCGTGGAGGTGCCTTTCGACGAGTTTCTTGACTCCCAGCGAAACGGCATACGAGGTGGCGAGCGTGTCCGAGCCCGCCATCTTCCTGTCGCTTAGGACGTACTCTTCGTCTACGCCGAGGACCTCCGATTCGTAGAGAGGTTTCATGAGCGGGATGAGCTTCATATCTGGCCCCATGGTCAGCGCCACGGCCTTTCCCCCAACCCTCTTTTTGAGGAAGTCCGCCGCCTCGACGGCTTTGAGGTCGTGGGGGTTCAGGACCAGGTCCATAGCTTCGCGGTTCAGTACTCCGCCTACTTGGGCGACCTGCGTCGTCCTGGCTGGGACGCCCTTCAGCAGGACGATGATAAGCAAGCTGAAACGTCCGCCGACTGCGTGTGTTTTTTAGGGTTGCTAATCAGAATGTCAGAGAGGAGATTGCCTCTCTGAGGGCGTCGGCGCCCTTGTTGAACCAGTCGCGCTCCCTGTCGCTGAGCTTGATCTCATAGACATGTTCGATGCCCCCTTTCCCCAGCCTCACTGGGACGCCGATGCAAAGCCCGGTCAGCCCGTACTCTCCTTCGAGGTACGCGCTCGCGGCCACGACTTCCTTTGTATCTAGGGCTATGGCCCTTGCCATCCGCGCGACAGACCTTCCAGGCGCGAAGATGGTCGCACCCTTCTTGGTGATGACCTCAGCAGCCACCTTCCTTGTGTCTTCGATGCAGGCCTGGACTTCCTCGTCGGTGAGGAGGTCGCCAAGGGGGACGCCCCCGACGTAGGTGTGGCTCGCGACAGGGATCATGTTCTCCCCATGCTCGCCCATGACAAGGGAAGTGATCGACGCCCTCGACACTCCCAGCTTCCTGGCCAGGACGTACTTGAATCGCGAGTTGTCGAGGACGCCGCCCTGCCCCACCACGCGCGACTTTGGAAAGCCTGAAGCCTTCATGGCGACGAAGGTCATGGCGTCCATCGGGTTCGTGACCATCAGGATGACCGAGTCGGGCGCGTGTCTGGCGACCTCCTTCGTAACAGAGGCGACGATCCCGGAGTTCTTTGAGAGGAGGTCCATCCTCGTCATGCCAGGGTTCCTCCCCAGGCCTGCTGCGACTACGACGAGCGACGAGCCGCTCAGGGCGGAGTAGTCTGTTGAGCCTGTAACCTCGACGTCGACGCCGGCGTCGGCGAGCCTGTGGCTGATGTCGAGGGCCTCACCTTAAGCGAGGCCCGGCACCACGTCGACCATTGAAAGGTCGTCGATGCCAAGGGATGCGCTTTCGAGGGCGGCCTGCGCCCCGACCTTACCCGAGCCTGCAATCCCAATCATGCGTTTCGGGCCCGCCGCCTGGGGTATAAACTGATTTCGGAATCAGGGGTGGCGACTTGCTCAGAGCCTGAGGCCGAATGACTGGGCGAAGTCCTCGAAGTTGTAGTAGGCCGCGAGGAACTGGATGCCCTTCTCTGAGATCATGTACTTCGATATCTTCTCGCCTGTCAACTCGAGCAGGAGCCCGGAGCCCACTAGCTCGGAGAGCAGCTTGGACATCCTGGTGTAGGACATGTTTCCCTTGCGCAGGAGGGTCGTTACGCCCACGCCAGTGCCTTCGGTGTTCATGTCTCTCGCCGTGCTCAGGACGTCGGCGATTATCCTGACCTGGGTCCTATACTGTACCATCTAGCCTCACTCCTCCCACTGCAAACCTCAAGACCGGTGTGAACAGGATAACCAGACCCATCTCTTTCATAATAATCTGGAGTAGTGAAAGAACGTCAACTTGGAGGTACAATAGAGATAACCACTGAACGAAGGTCCCAACGCCGATCAGGGCCAGCCCCATGGCAATCAGCAGCGTGTCGGGCTTCCTCGTACGAGAGTAGGAGTAGACCGTCTCAACAACGCCGTAGAGGACGAAGTAGAAGGAGAGGATACTCAGTATGTCAGCGAGTTGGGCACCCGAGAGCGTGGCGACTGGGAAGACGAGGAGAGCCCCGCCCATCTTCTTTGACAGCATTACGTCGACAGCGTGTGAGAAGGCGAGGAAGAAGTAACCAGTGGTCTCGAGGAGCAATCCTGCTACCACTACCGCTGTGGTGGTGACCTGGGGAGCGGGCAGGAGGGCGTTGAGGCCCACGACTCCCTCAACGAGGAATCCGAACCCGAGGAAGACGAAGGCAGTGGCCAGCCTCAAGAGAGAGGAGCTTTCGGTCTGTCGGACCCCACGGAAGGCGACATAAGCGATTGAAAACGACACGAAAACTCCGATGAACTGCAGTATCTCGCCGATCAGCGCCATGTCCGACGGTAGGGCCAAGGTGTTGCAGAGACAGTTGGGCGTTTTCTGGTATAAAAGCGTAATGTGGGGAAGCTGAACTTCCGCTACTTTGTGATGATCGTAAGGACGTCCGTGGCCATCAGGTGGTGCGCGATGCCCACGCGCTGGCCTCCGAATCTGACACTCCTGCCCCACACCTG
>JACQFO010000128.1 GCA_016200025.1 Nitrososphaerota archaeon | reverse complement strand
TTGCCGTGGTACCTCAGGCCTCCTGCGTGGATGGGCGGGCACAGGTAGTTGTGGCCCACGGTGTACATCTTGATCAGGGGCGCGGTCTCGCCGGAGTCTGCGAAGTCGTACCTGTAGGAGCCTTTCGTCGTGGATGGGACGGCCTTCGGCTCGGCGGCTATGAACTGAGTGTCGCTCTTTCGACGGAGCTTGTCGCGCATGAAGGGGTAGGCGAGCCCAGCGTAGTTGCTCCCTCCGCCTATGCAGCCGATGATGTAGTCGGGGTCGGCGTCGAAGTCCTCCATCTGCAGCTGCGCCTCCTGGCCGATCACCGACTGGTGGGTGAGGACGTGGTTGAGGACGCTCCCCAGGGCGTACTTCGTGTTCTCGTGGGTGACGCAGTCCTCGACCGCCTCGCTGATGGCGACCCCGAGGCTCCCCGGGTGCTGGGGGTTCTTCGCGAGGAAGCTCCTGCCTGCGTTGGTAGACTGGCTCGGCGATGAAAGGACCTTGGCGCCGTAGACCTCCATGAGGATGCGCCTGTACGGCTTCTGGTCGAAGCTGCTGCGCGTCATGTAGACGGTCAGGTCGATGTCGAAGAGGGCGCATGCGAGGGCGAGGGCGCTTCCCCACTGACCTGCGCCGGTTTCGGTCGTGAGGCGCTCGGTGCCCTCCTTCTTGTGGTAGTAGGCCTGGGGGATCGCTGTGTTGGGCTTGTGGCTCCCTGCCGGGTTCAAATCCTCGCGCTTGAAGAAGATCTTCGCGGGGGTGTTGAGCTTCTGTTCTAGCCTGGTGGCCCTGTAGAGGGGGGTGGGCCTGCCGAGGCGAAGGTAGGCTTCTCTGACTTCCTCTGGGATTGGGATGTTTTCTTCGGTAGAGATTTCCTGCATGACGCACTCCTTTGCGAAGAGTCTGAGGAGGGGCTCTGGAGAGACTGGCTTCAATGTCTTGGGGTCTAGGGGCGGCGGGAGGCGCTCTGGCAGGTCGTGCTGGATGTTGTAGTAGTTTCTCGGGAGGCGGTCGGCCGCGAGAGTGGCCTTCAGCTGGGTCCTGCTCATGCACTGGACTTTACCGTTCTGCCATATTTATGCTATCGTGCCAGTTTGTGGACATGGTACTGCCGCGTCGGGTTAGCGCCTTCTTCTGCCTGAGAATCTGTTTGCGTAGCGAAATTTGCGTGGTTTTTTTCCTTAATGGCGGGCTGTGGTGGATGAAGCTATTGAGATTGACCGGAGAACCCGCCTAGTCCCACCATAGCTCCCATGTGGTGTATGGCTCAACGTCCTCCGGGGCAGTTTCGGAAACGTCAAAGTTGTCTGGCCTCAAAGTCCTTATCACAGCTAACACGTGCTCCCGTTTCTCCTTGGGAAAGGTCACTTCCAAGGTGTCTGCGCTGTCATTTCCGTTTTTCAGGGGATCGATGCGTGTTACGACAACGTCAACAAGGGTCGAGCCGGCTGCGTAGAGTTGCTTGACAGCTTCGATTGCCTCCTCAGTGGTATGAAAGCGATTTGGAGCTAGTGCTTGTTTTTTCTTTGCGTTGAGGAGCCACGAGAGCGCCTCAGTTTGGTAGAAGGGGAGGTCAGTCGGGTATGGAGGGCCGTCAACCTGAAAGGGGGGATTGGCTCCTGACATGAAGTGCTCTACTGGAAGTAACTCCACCAGTCTCCATAGAAAAAGACGCGGTCGAAGCGGACATCTATGATTGACTTCATTATGCCAGAATTGGCTCCAATCTTGCCACTCGCTGCCCCTAACAAAGTATAGGCCTGGTCTCCGCGAGTCAGGTCCTACAAGAGGCAGAAGGTATGTTTCATGAATGTCATGATGGCCGTTCTTTCCAGGGAAAGGGTTCCAATCGTGTTGTCTCAAGATATCGAGTGACTTTGTGTAGAGAAGCACTAGGCCGACGCTGGGATTCTCGGCCATCCCTGTATCCATTGACTATGCGTTTTCCGTATATAACACAATGGAAAGGCCACTTCTGTCAAATTGTCTGGGTGGGTGGTTATCCTACCCGACCTTTCCCATCATTTCGTTGTACCATCTGGTTATGCCCGGCAGAAAAGCTGAGTGGGAGCTAGTCTGCTTTCATGCGCGATGGTGAACAGGTTTTAGAAGAGCCAGCATGCGGCTAACGCTGGAGAACACACTATTGGAACCAGGCAAGATTGTTCGGGAGGTCGAGACCGCTATCAAGCTACTCGCAGAAGCTGGGTCCAACGGGAAGTTTGATGCGGCCAGCCTGGCGCGTCTTGAGAATGTCCTGACAAGGATATCGACCCGTTTCGCGATTCAAGCGCTGGACGCGGTGGATTTCCATCATATGGATGACGACCTCTCTGAGGGGAAGCTCGATCCGCGGTATGTGCCCATGGTCAAGAGGTCGATTGAAATGGCGAATCCAATTCTCTTTTCTCCTGGTCTGAAAGAGAGTGCGAATTCGCTGGGCGGAACTCTGTTGAGGCTTCAGGCAGCGCTGATCGCAGGGGACCTGGAGTCGAGCAGAGAGGCAAGCCACCAAGCTCACGAATTGTATCACAAACTCCAACGCGAAGCAGAGGACTGGCTTGGTATGCACGAGTCCTGAACAGCCGACCTGAGAAATCTCCTTCTCAGGTGGTGACGTCGAACGAGGACCCGTATTGCATTCCGCCTACTGTCACGGAGACGAGGAATGTGCCGGGGTTGGAAGTGCTGCCGATAATCCAGGTATAGGAGCAAGACCCGTCCGCAGCGGTGGTGCAGTCGTAGTCCTTGGTGGTCGAGCCAGAAGCATATACTACGTGGATGTGGACCGCCTGGCCGACGACGGGTCCGTCGGAGTCGATCACGGCCACGGTGATCGTCTGGGCTGAGCCCCTTGTGATTGGGTTGTGGGCGTAGGAAATCGTGACGTTTAGGGGAGCCGCAGTATAGGTCGTGGTTACAGTCAAGGTCTGGGAGGAAAGCTGCCAGGCGGTCACCGGATGGATCTCCCAGCACGTGTTCCCGTGCCAAGCCTCGGTCTGGTGCACGGTGTCGCAGTAGGGGGTTCCTGTCTCGTCTATGGTCGAGCCGATGGCTGGCTTCCCTTCAGCAGCCTGGTCCCGGGGGATGATTTCAGTGATGAAGACAGAAACCTGCCCGTCGGTGACATAGACATGCCAATCGCCGTCGCTCTCGGTCAGGATCTTGAGGACCTGGAGGCCCTTCACAGTTACTGTGGTGCCCCCGGTTCCCTGCTTATCCGTGGCTGTGGGGAACGCGCCGGTCATTATCACGCTCAGCGTGGTGCAGGTCCCCGCGCAGCTCTCTTGCGCAGTCGTTTGCGCCGACGATGACTCTGAGCTCTGAGTTCCTGAGGTCGACGAGGCGCCAGAAGAGGAACTGGAGGAATTGCCGGAAGACGAGGGATTGGTGCCGTTGGAGTTTCCGCCCAGGGACGCTCCGTAGAGAGTTGCGCCCGCGAAGGACAATAGGACGATTACGACCAGGCCGAGGACCGTCTTTGATGCCAATGCTTCTGAACACTCAGTTCGTTGGGAGTGGGTCGGGCGCACCTAAGGATTGTGGACGGCAAAAGAGGTCTCGAAAGTGGGGACGGTAGGATGCAAGGGGGAATTCCATCTCTTTTCGCTGCGAACCTCCGGAGTCTAGGAACTCTAGAGTTCCGATGGGCAGCTTGAAATAGCCGAGAGAGACTAAAGTGCACGATGTCAGCCGTTGCTTCCTTCTTCAGACACTGCCCTTCTTGCGGGAAGAGGTTCCATGTGAAACGCGTCGGCGAGAAACTGGTTGGGGAGGAGATCATGCATGTCCCTTCTCCAGACGCCCTTGGAGCGACCCTGAGCGTCAATGACGTCCCCATGGGAAGGCACGATGAATCGGGTGTCGCAGCTACTGCGCCCGACAAGACAGATTCCAAGGTAGTCGAGGTCGAAGAGATTCAGTACACGTTCAGGTGCGAGCATTGCGGGCACGAGTGGACGGAGTATCACGCGGAAGAGGTCGAAGTAAAGGGCGGGGCTGAATCAGGCTACACTGGAGACTAGGCGCAGATTCGTCGGCCATCGAGATCGAAGTCCCATCCGAAAGAATAGAGTCTTGGTAGCCCGACCTGGGTTTGACCTCGTTTAGGGGCTATTGTGAAGCCATGTGGTGGCGCCCCAGCAGGGGTTGTCATTCTATGAAGGGGCCAGGTCCCTTGGACACATCTCCTTGATTGGCATCATCCGGAAAATGGGCTTGGGCTGTCGTCCACCTCCTCGATATCCTCAGGTTTGGTATAATCGTCGCACACCTCGCAGAATATGGCGCCGCCTCCAGTGGAAAGAAGCTGCGAGTTGCAGACCTTGTGTACCAGCAACGCTGACTCGGTTAACGTGCCTAGGAGCCTAAGTCTCTTACGTCGGGGCGCCTAGTTGGGCGAGAGGCGCCCTGGCCGGGCTTTATCGGTTCAGGTAGGCGCCCCAACCAAAGAATCGAAAGGGGACTGCGGGGCCTGGCTGGGCCAACCCCAAATGGGTTCTTACTTCGAACTCAGCCTTTGCTTTGTTCTGTTCTCCCATTCCTTATGGCCGACGATTCGCTTCTCTTCGAGAACATCTACCAATGATGAGAGCATTATGTCGAGCATTTCGACCTCTTCCCTCAACTCGTCAGTCGCTTTGTTCTGTTTCCGTCGTTCCTTCTTAACGGTCAGATTCCTACCCTGATTCATGGCTGATCTGTCAGATCCTCTTCGAATGCCTCTTCTCGACCCTCTCCATAACCCACTGGTCGTACGTGTCCGCCTCGACCGTCTCCTTCTTTCTCCTCGTCGCGGGCGTCACCGATTGCAGTTTCAGCCACTCTTCATACGCGTCGGTCAGGAGAGGATGCTTCTTGGTCACGGAGTCTTCTGATCATGAAGCCCGCTTCTCTCATAAGCGTTGCGACGGGATTTCTTGCGGAGAGAGCCTCTCGTGAATGTATCATGCCACGAAAGAACCCGGCTTCACCAAACCCTCTCCGTCACACAAACTTGGGATCTGGGATTGGTGCTAATATGCTGGAAGACCCTCCCTTCATCATGACTCAAAAATCCGAAGGCGATGAAGAAGGCGTTTTCGTGGACTGCGAGATCATCCACGACGGCCTGGGCATCGCCCGCCTCCTGCCACCGAAGTGCAAGAACTGCGAGGATTGAAAGGGGCGGACTCTCCCAACTTCAAGAAGGCTGAAAGCTAGATGCCGAGATGCGGGAGTGTGAAGGAGATGAAAGGAAGAGCCAGGCCGAACAAGGCTAAATTACCATCGCCAGGGCATGCCAATTCGCAGCCCGGTGGTGTAGCGGCCAAGCATACTGGCCTTTGGAGCCGGTGACCCTGGTTCGAATCCAGGCCGGGCTATCGAAATAAGGCTCAAATTCAAGCTCAGTTGGGTGAAATAACCCTGGAACTGGGCGTATTCAGCGCCTTTCCTTGTACTTCATCTGCGGCAGGAAGTGTGTCACACCGATGCTTGTCGTGGACCACCTCACAATCTATGGACACGCCCTCGTCTTCAGGTTCTTCTTGGCTCATGAATACCGAGACCTTCTTCCAGCATTTTAGCCCCAGTCTCCGATTGTAGGGTTGTCTGGCAGAGGGTTTGGTGAAGCTGGGTTTCTTTCGTGGCAGGACACATTCACTAGAGGCTCTCTCCACGAGAATCTCGTCGCAACGCTTATGAGAGA
>JACQFO010000019.1 GCA_016200025.1 Nitrososphaerota archaeon | reverse complement strand
GAGGGCCCTTTCCAGCCTCTTCGTGTACTGGGGGAGCAGCCGGTCAAAGACGTCCTTCCTCATCCTCCTCATGTAGAACTGCTCGTAGAGGTTCAGCTTGTCCTTCGCAGCCCTGTCCACCTCCCTCTCCGTGGCGTGAATCTGGTTCAGGAGGTCGAAGAACTTCTGCGTGGTGGACTTTTGCCTAACCTCGTTGAGCCTCTGTAGCGCCCTGCTCCTGAACGCGTCGAGCCTCCCCCTGAGCTCCCCGAAGTACTCCTTGCTCAGCTCGTTCGGGTCCTTGGCCGCGACTTCGCCCCACAGCCCGTTGATCAGGCTAGTCTTTTCGTCGAAGGCCTTTATCATCGCGGAGGCCCTCTCCGTGGAAGATTCCTCCTCCGTCTCCTCTTCCTCCGTGGCGGTCGACCTAGAGACGAAGAGGCCAGCGAGAAGGAGGACGAAGAGCAGCGAAGCCACGGGTATCGAGTTCTCCAGGCCCCAGCCTATGGTCGGAGCGTACCCGACGCTCGCCACGCCAGCCTGCCTGGGGGTGACGTCGGTCAGGGTGATGGGCAGGCTCCCCATGGAGACCAGCCCGTTCGGAAGCGAAATGGCGATCTTGAAGGTGTGCACGAACGCGTCTATCGGCCCCGATTCTGGAAGGTTGATGGCGACCTGGCCGCCCGCAGTGGAGTAGTACTTCGGGTCAAGGGCATACCTGATCGTCAGGGTATAGTTCGACCCCGGCGGGACCGGGCTCGCAATCAGCGGGTTGGAGAGCTGGATGGTGTACGCGCTCAGGGAGAACCTCACCGGACTGAGCAGCCTCGGCTCGATCGAGGGGAGGAGCGTAACCTGCCCGCTGGCCGTGGTCAGCGGCTTGACGACCAATGTCTGCAACTGCGAAGTCCCCAGGTTGTCGAGCTTGATCGAGTCCGTGACCTGCGGGTTCCCGTCCGGCCCCGCGGAGATCGTCCTGATGGCGGAGTAGACAGCCAGCGGATGGAAGTCGGCAACAGTGGAAGGCACCACAATCCTCTCCGAGGACACAGCCTCCTGGGCCGCGACATTCGCCTTTGTCACGGCATAGGTGACATTGGACCCTGCCGACAGGTCCCTCAGGCCGGCCGGCACCGAAGTGAAGGCGGTCGCGACCGGCATCCTGACCACCTCCACGAGCCTCGTCACCGGAATGCTCAGCGAAGGACTTGAAAGCGTGAGGACCCTCAGGCTCCCGTTGGCGGCCTGCGTGACCACCTTGTTGAGCAGCACGCTGACCACGAAGCTCGCTGTCCCCGAAGCCGCCAGGGTCTGCCCGCCCCCGACCGTGTAGGGCCCGGAGGTCGAGTTCTGGGCGCTGACCGTGAACCCCGTCCCGGCGAAGGTGTAGCTCACTATCTTGGCAGTGAGGTTCCCGAACCCGATCGTGATGTCCGGGAGTTGCACTGGGGATGGAGAGCTGTTGGTGAAGACCACAGTCTCGTTGACGACCGCGTACCCATACCTGAAAAGCTGGTACTGGCTGTTGACCGATATCTGCGCCTCGCCCTGGGAGTGCGCCACGGGCACGGCGCCGGCCAGCGAGGCAACAAGGAAGAGCAAAAGGAAGACAGGAACTAAAAGCCGCAAGTGAATGTACCCACGCCGCTACGTTCTTATTTTAAGCGTTTTTCGGGCCAGAAAGGATGCCAAAGGCCTCTCCCCGCCACCCCCTCCTCCCCAACCTCGACGAGAAGCTGGTGAGCGAGATGCTGGCCAAGGTCGGGGCCACTTCGGTCGAGGAGCTTTTCTCCGACATCCCAAAGGGCGTCAGGCTCAAGCGCAGCCTTCGCGTCCCCGACGGCAGCTCCGAGTACCTAGTCAGGCGCGACGTGCAGACCCGCCTCGCCTCGAACAGGACGCCCCCGGGCTCGCTCTGCTTCCTCGGCGGCGGGGTCTGGCCCCACTACATCCCAGCCGTCGTCGAGTCGATAATGTCGAGGAATGAATTCTACACCGCCTACACCCCCTACCAGGCCGAGGTCAGCCAGGGCATGCTGCAGGCCCTCTTCGAGTACCAGAGCCTCATGTGCGACCTCCTGGGCATGGAAGCCTGCAACAGTTCGATGTACGACTGGGCCTCGGCGGCCGGCGAGGCCGTCCGCATGGCAGCCAGGGTCACTGGCAGGAAGAAGGCCCTGGTCGGTGCGAACGTCAGCCCAAGGAGGCGCGCAGTGATCCAGACCTACGTTGATCCCATGGGCGTCGAGCTCGAGACGGTCCGCTTCGACCGGTCGACGGGCGCCCTCGACTCCTCCGACCTCAGGCGCAGGGTGTCTGGGGAGGTCGCCTGCCTCTACTTGGAGAATCCCAACTACTTCGGGGTCATCGAAGACGAGGCTGAGGACCTTTCTGCCCTCGTCGCCTCCGCCGGCGGTCTGACCGTGGTAGGGGTTGACCCCATCTCCCTCTCGCTGGTAAGGGAGCCAGGAAGCTACGGCGCCGACGTCGTCGTCGGCGAAGGGCAGCCCCTCGGGATACCGATGAACTACGGAGGCCCCCACCTCGGCATCTTCGCCGTCAAAGACATGAAGCTGGCAAGGAGCATGCCCGGCAGGCTCATCGGCATGACCACCCCCGTCGCCGACCCGACGCAGAGGGCCTTCGCTATGGTCCTCCAGGCGAGGGAGCAGCACATCCGGAGGGAATCAGCGACCTCCAACGTCTGCACCAACCAGTCCCTCATGGCCGTCGCGGCTGCGAGCTACCTCTCCCTCCTGGGCAAGGAGGGCTTTCGCAGGCTCGGCGAGACGGTCATCGCCAACTCCCACTACGCGGCCGCGAAGCTTTCGAAGGTGAATGGCGTCAGGTCTCCCCACTTCTCCGGGTCTTTCTTCAAGGAATTCGCAGTCTCCTACTCGTCTGCGAGGGCCTCCTCCGTCCACAGGCGGATGGCCAAGCTCGGAGTCTTGGCAGGATACCCAGCCGAGAGGAGCCTGGGCCTCGGCGCGGAGGCCGGGCTGTACTGCGTGACCGAGGTCCACACCCTGGCCGACATAGACCGCCTCGTCTCTGCCCTGGAGGCGTCCATCTAACATGCCGAGGAAGTTCAGGCAGGCCTACTGGGACGAGCCGCTGCTGAAGGAGCTCGGGCGGCCCGGGCGGCTCGGCATGCTGGCGCCCTCCGACCCCAAGGTGCTGCGGCGATTCAATGATCCCTCTTCCCTCGTTCCTGCCTCAATGAGGCGCACCTCACTCGCCCTCCCCGAGCTCTCCGAGCTCCAGGTCCTCAGGCACTTCAACCGGCTTTCGCAGATGAACTTCTCCGTGGAACTGGGCATGTACCCCCTCGGCAGCTGCACGATGAAGTACAACCCCAAGGTCTCGGAAATGATTGCGGGCTCCGACGGGATGAAGCACGCGCACCCCCTCCAGCCCCCCGAGACCGTCCAGGGCCTTCTCTCCATCCTCTACGAGCTCGAGCGGTCGCTCTCCGAGATAGCGGGCATGTCCAGGTTCTCCCTCTCCACTGCCGCGGGGGCCCAGGGAGAGTTCGCCGGGGTCCTGATGATCAGGAAGTACCTCGGGCAGCACGGTGGCGCCGACAGGGACGAGATACTCGTGCCAGACTCCGCCCACGGCACCAACCCAGCGAGCGCGGCCATGGCCGGCTTCAAGGTGGTCAAGGTCCCTTCGGACGCCACTGGCCAGGTGAGGGCAAGCTCCGTCAAGGAACTGGCCTCAGAGAAGACCGCAGGCATGATGTTCACTGTCCCCAACACCCTGGGCCTCTTCGAGAGCGAGGTCGTCGAAGTCTGCGACGCGGTCCACCGAGCCGGGGGCCTGATGTACTACGACGGCGCCAACATGAACGCCCTCCTGGGCAAGGTGCGGCCCGGGGACATGGGCTTCGACATCGTCCACCTCAACCTCCACAAGACCTTCGCGACGCCCCACGGCGGTGGCGGTCCGGGCGCTGGCCCCGTGGGAGTGACCAGGAAGCTCGCCAAGTACCTCCCGGTGCCGGTGGTCTCCTCCAAGAAGGGGAAGTACTTCCTCGACTACGGCCTAAAGGACTCCATCGGCCCACTGAAGGGCTTCGTAGGCAACTCTGCGATCCTCCTCAGGGCCTATGTCTACATCCGCCTCCTCGGCTCCGCGGGCCTCTCCAACGTCTCCTCCCTCGCAGTGCTCGCTGCCAACTACCTCTGGAAGAGCCTCGACCCCGAAGCCTTCCCTGTCTCCCATGCCAAGGACCTGCGCCGGAAGCACGAGGCGGTCGTCTCCGTCAGCGGCGACCTGCCCGGAGGCGCCATGACCGTCGCCAAGGCGATCCTGGACTACGGCATGCACGCCCCAACGGTCTACTTCCCTCTCATTGTCAGCGAGGCTTTGATGATCGAGCCGACGGAGTCAGAGCCCCTCGAGATGCTGGACGAGTACGCCGAGGCGATGAACACGATTTATGCGTCAATGAAGGCAGGCGCCCTCGGCCCAGTCCCCAAGAACACCAGCGTAGGCAAGGTTGACGAAGTGAAGGCGTCGCATCCGATGACCCTCAGGGTCCACTGGTGAGACGAAAGGTCAAATAGCCAACCGGCCTCGGAGGAGCCTCCCTTGGAAAGCGACCTGGCTAAGCTCGTCGCGGAGCGCCTCAAGGAGATAGTCGACGAGGAGACAGGCAGGAAGTTCGGCGAGCTCAACATCATCACCGACGTGGAGGAGGTGCAGAGTGGCACAGTCAGGGTCAGGTTCCAGCCTACCTCCGCCTACAGCCCCCTCGCAGTGGACATCGGCAGGAACATCCGCCAGGCGACCATGACAGTCGACGGGGTCAGCGCCGTCAGGGTCGAGTGCAAAGGGCACATGGCGGACGACCTGGTCAACAGGATCGTCAACAAGGAAGACGCGAAGCCGAAGGCCCCCACCTAGTCGCCCGGGCCTGACAAACTGCGCCTGGTCGCATCGATTTGCGTGCTGTCAACATTGTCTGCACATTTGGTCTAAACTTCTACTGGATGGCATTGTAAATCCCCGGCGACGCATGGGGCACGCGCCCAGTGTCCGATAACAATCAAACAGAAGTCACAGCAGTAGGCATAGGAAGTGCGGGATGCAAGATCGTCTCCCTCCTCAGCAGGAGGTCCCTGCTCGTCGACAACTTCGCCTACGTGTCCTGCGACAAGGGCGACTTCTCCAACGTAGACGCGGATGACACCATCCTGGTCGAATCGTCGGTGGACCAGAAGCTGAGCCCCTCGATGGTCAGGGGCCTCGCGCAAAAGTCCTTCTCAAGAATCCTGAAAGTGGTCGCCGGTTCGAAGGTCGTCTTCGTGGTGGCTGGCCTCGGAGGCGCCACCGGGAGCGGGCTCGCGCCTCTCGTAGCCTCACTCGCCCAGGAGTCGGGCGCCATCACGGTCGGGGTCGCGGTCATGCCCTTCGAGTTCGAGAAGAAGATGAAGTTCTACTCCGGCGTCTCACTGAGGCGCCTCCGCTCCGCGTCGAGGGGCGTCATAGTCATCGACAACGACACCCTGATGAAGTCCTCGCCGGGGGACTCGACCCTTACAAGCCTCTACGACACGGCCAACAAGCAGGCGGTCAAGGCCCTAAGCTCTCTCTTCTCAAAGTCCTCCGAAGACTCCATCACTCTCGGCCTGAACAAAGTCCTTGGCACCGTCCTCCAGGAGGGGTACTCGCTCCTCGGAGTCTCGAACAGCGGCGCCGTCGACAAGGCTGAGGACGCCCTCGCTGGCGCCGTCCTCTCACTCGGCAAGCTCGCCGAGGCCAAGGAGGCCAACAGGGCGGTGGTGGTCCTCAACGGCGACTCCTCGCTCTCCGGGCAGGAAGTTGGCCTGGTTGTGAAGCGACTGGGCTCCATGATCAACAACCAGTCCGTCGACGTCGACTACGGCGTTAACTACAACGGCACTTCCCAACTCCAGGTGAGCCTCCTCGCATCAGGCTTCAGGTCGACGAAGTACGACGACTACGACCCGATCAACAAGGCGCTGAGGGGCCGCGTGATGGACGACGAGATGGACTCTTCCCTGGTCGAGGGCCTAGAGGCCATCCAACCCTGCGACTAGTCAGCCCAGCTGGACGCTTACGCTCGAGAGGTCCTTCTCCTCCAGCTTCCTGAAGACAGGCTTCGGCTCTCCTATCTTCCTGCCAGACTCGACCCGAAGGCCCGACGCCGAGTCCCAGCCCCGGTCCTCCACTGCTCCCTCGAACCCGAGCTGCCTCCACAGCTCCGCGGAGCTGAACGGGAGGAAGGGGTTGAGCAGGGTCGCGAGCCCGGCGACAAGGTTGCAGGCGTAGTTCGTAGTCGTCGGCTCCTCCTGCAGGTTCTCCCAGGGAGCCTTGTGCTGGAAGTACTGGTTGCACTTCGCAGAGAAGTCGAGGACGCGCCTCAGCGCCCTGTCGTAGTGCCCTTCCTCTATCAGTGCACCGGTCTCGGCGACGGCCCTGCTCAGCTCCTCAAGGACGTCCTCCTCCTCCTTCCCTGGCTTTCCCGCCTGAGGGACGACGCCGCCGTGCTTGTTCTTCACAAAGACGAGCGCCCTGTAGGCGAAGTTCCCGATGTTCGCGACCAGCTCGTTGTTGATCTTCTCTCCGAACTCCTTGAGGTCGAAGTTCGCGTCCGCCTGGGTGTAGGGCACTATCCTCGTCAGGTAGAATCTCAGGTAGTCGGGCGGGAAGTGCTCCAGGAACTCCCTGACTGTTATCATCCACTTCTTGCTCCTGGACAGCTTCTTGCCCAGCAGCAGCAGGTGCCCCCTCGTGGGGATCAAATCAGGGAGCTTGTACTCCCCTTCCCCGATCCTCATGCTCGGCAGGAACAGGTAGTGGTGGTAGACGATGTCCTTGCCGATGAAGTGGTAGACCTTCGACTCGTTCCAGTACTTCTTCCCTTCTTCTCCCGTCTTCCCCGCCGCCTTGAGAGCGGTCGTGATGTAGCACAGGTGGTTGTCGAACCAGCCGTAGAGAACCTTCCCCTCAGCCTCCCTGAGCGGGATCGGCACCCCCCACGAGATGTCCCTAGTGATGTCCCAATCCTGGAGCCCGTCCTTGATCCAGTTGAGCACATAGTTCTTGGCGTCCGACTGCAGGCCTTGGTTCGACCTCAGCCACTCTTCGAGCTGCTTCGAGAAGGCCGAGAGCCTGAAGAAATAGTGGGTGCTCTTCCTCATCACCGGCGGCCTGCCGCAGATGGAGCAGTGAGGGCTGAGTATCTCCCCGTGCTGCAGCGTCCTCCCGCAGTTTTCGCAGCCGTCGGAGTATTGTTCCTCGGTCCCGCAATGGGGGCACGTCCCCTTCACGTACCTGTCGGGGAGGAACTTCCTGTCGTTTTCACAATAGAACTGGTCGACCTCGGAGACGAAAATGTACCCGTTTTCGTTGAGTTTCGTGAAGAAACTTTGTACGAGCTCCACGTTCTCCTTGGAGCTCGTGCTGTCGAACAGGTCGTAGACGATCCCGAGCCTGCCCAGGTCTTCCTTGAACCTCGCGTTCCAGGTCGCAACATACTCCCGGGGGTCCTTCCCCTGCTTCTCGGCAGCGATCAATATCGGGGTCCCAAAATCGTCGGAGGCGCAGACCTGTATTACCTCTGCGCCCTTCAGCTTCAGGTATCGATAGAGGATGTCCGGCGGGAGGTGAGTGCTCGCGATGTGCCCGAGGTGGAGGTCGTCGTAGGCATAGGGCAGTGCGGCCGTTATCACGACTCTTTCTTTGCTGAGCTCATCCACCGAGAAAAAGTCGAGCCTGCGCGGTTTTAACCTTTCTGAGGTTAGGTCTGGTTCTGCTGACCTCTCTGCCGATTGAGGTCACTCCGAGTTTCCTTGCTCGCCGGCTGGAGATTGCGAGGAGAAGTCAGGAATAGAGACAGGATAGCCACCAGTCCGACAGTCGTGAGCATCAGACCGAATGCGATTAGAGGCAAAGGTTGGTCTGGGTCATAGAGGGGACAGAGTGGCGGGAAGATGTTTCCGCACGTTTCAATGTTCATGAAGATTGACTGACGCCAGAATGTCCCGAACATTGTGATGAAAGCCCCCACGACCAACAGAGCCGCTCCTGCGAATGCGCGCCTCTTCATTTCACGGGGACCCTACTCACGGAACCCAAGTCGAGTCACTCCATCGTAGGCTACTGCTCCCAGCTCTTGCCGTAGGCCCTCTGCTCCTCAGTCTGGGCCCCGATCTCGACCCCCATGGACGCCAGCGCCGCCCGGGCCACTTCGTCCTCCACCTGGGCAGGGACCCCGTACACCTTCCTCTGCATCTTTCCATGGTCCTTGTGCAGTCGAATCGCAGCCAGGAACTGGTTCGCGAACGACATCTGCATCACGTCCGGAGGATGCCCTTCCGCTGCGACCAGGTTGGCTATCCTACCCTTCCCCACCAGGTAGACCTTCTTCCTCCCGGGCAGGACCACTTCGTCCACGTGGGGCCTCACCTCCTTGACCCCCTTTGCGTGTGAAAGCAGGCCCTTCACGTCGATCTCCACGTCGAAGTGCCCGGCATTCGCGAGTATCGCCCCGTCGTTCATCTCCCGGATCGATTCGTAGGGGACGACGTTCTTCTGCCCCGTGGCAGTGATGAAGAGCCTGCCGCTCCTGGCCGCTCCCTCCATGTCAGAAACCTCGAACCCGTCCAGGTGCGCCTCCAGAGCCTTCACCGGGTCCACCTCTACGACCGCCACCCTCGCCCCCATCCCCTTCGCCCTCATCGCGACCCCCTTCCCGACCCAGCCATACCCCACGACCACCACTTTCATCCCCGCGAGCAGCAGGGCCGTGGCCCTCATTATCCCGTCCAGCGTGCTCTGCCCAGTGCCGTACCTGTTGTCGAAGAGATACTTGGTCTTGGCGTCGTTCACCGCAATGACAGGATAGGCGAGCTTCCCCTGCGCCTCGAGGGCCTTTAACCTGACCACGCCGGTCGTCGTCTCCTCCGAGCCTCCGACTATCCTCCTCGCCTTGTCTCTGTGCGCCGCCACGTGCAGGTCCGCACCGTCGTCCACGAGTTGCGTCGGTCGGAAGGCCAAGACCTTCTTCAGGCACCAATCGTACTCCTTCGCCGTCTGCCCCCTCCACGCCCAGACCTCTGCCCTCGTCGCGAGGTACGCAGCCACGTCGTCCTGTGTCGACAGCGGGTTGGCGCCCGAAAGGCTGACCTTGGCCCCTGCCCCCAGAAGTGCGTCCACCAACACTGCCGTCTCCTTCGTAACGTGCAGGCACACCCCGAGCCTGACCCCTTCCAACGGCTTCCTCTTGGAGTACTTCTCCGCGAGCATGGTCAGGGCGCCCATGTTGGCCCTGGCCCAACGGTAGTTCTTCTCCCCCTGCTTGCTCAGCCCCTCGTCCGCGACCCTGGTCATGCGCCCTCCACTCTCGCTATTTCATCCGCTTTATCGTTGCCTCTATCAGTTCCTTCGTCCGCTTCCCAGACGCCTTCATCGCCCTCACCACCTCTTCGTGGCTGACCTCCTCCTGGATGCCCGCCGCCCAGTTGGTAGCAACGACGACCGAAGCGTACTCCATCTGCCTCTCCCTGGCCAGGACCACCTCCGGGACTCCAGTCATCCCTACGACGTCGCCCCCTAGCAGCCTGAACATCCTGACCTCCGCGGCCGTCTCGTACCTCGGCCCCTCCGCGCAGACATACACCAGCCCCTCCTTCAGCCCGATGCCCAGTCCCCTCGCGGCCCTCGCCAACTCCTTGTTCAATGATCTGCTGTAGGGCTCGGTCATGTCGGTATGGACCGCCTCCCTGTCGAAGAAGGTGGCCTGCCTCCCCTTTGTGAAGTCCAGGAACTGTCCCAGCAACCCCAGCATCCCGACCTCGAACTCCTCGTTCATCGACCCCACCGCGTTCGTCGCCATCACCTTCTTCACCCCGAGCTGAGAGAGGGCCTCCACGTTGGCCCTGTAGTTGACAGAGTGAGGCGGGGACTTCGAAGCCCCATGCCTGGAGACGACGACGTAACCCTTCTCGTCGAACAATCGCACATCGACCCGCCCGAACCTCGTCCCGACCTTCTTCGGCCTGCCTCCCCCGAACTCCTCGGCGACGCCAGTCCCAGCGACGACCCCGACGGGCCCGCTACTCTTTGTCATACTTCGCGATGGAGTAGACCTCGTTCCCCGCAAGCTTCTGGCGGCCGTGCAGATAGGTCAGCTCGGTGACGAAAGCGTATCCCAGGACCTTCCCCCCCATCCTCTGCACAAGCAGCCCTGCGGCCCTCGCCGTCCCCCCAGTCGCCAGGAGGTCGTCCACGACCAGGACCCTTTCCCCCTTCGAGATCGCGTCCGAGTGGACCTCGAGCCCCTGCCTCCCATATTCAAGCTCGTAGTTCATGCTGACCTTCCTCCCAGGGAGCTTCCCCACCTTCCTCGCAGGCACGAACCCCGCCCCGAGCCTGTCCGCGACCGGGGCCCCCACTATGAACCCCCTCGCCTCTATCCCGACGACCTTGTCCACCCTCTTCCCCTTCCACCTCGCCTCCAGGGCGCTCGTGACCCTCCGCGACAGCTTCCCGTCCTTCCACAGCGTCGTCAGGTCCTTGAACGAGACCCCCTTCTTCGGATAGTCGGGGATGTTCCTCACCGCCTTCTTGACGTCCTCCTCGAGCCCTGCCACTATGCGCTCAGCCTCGCATGCCTGAGCGCCGAGCCGCAGTCGCAGCCCCTCTCCTCCGGCACCTTCTCTGCAATCTCTCCAATCAGCCTCCTCAGCCCTTCCATGTTCTCGTTGAAGACCCTCACCACCTCTTCATGGGAGACAGGCTTCGCCTTGGGGTCGCCCTCCAGGCCCGCGTCGTAGTCCGTCGCGAGTGATATGTTCAGGTAGCAGAGCTCCATCTCCCTGGCAAGCACTGCTTCCGGATACTGGGTCATGTTGATCACGTCCCAGCCCTGGCGCGAGAAGAACCTGCTCTCCGCCTTTGTGGAAAACCTCGGCCCTTCGACGACCACCACAGTCCCCTTCTCGTGGAACCTCAGGCCTAGCTTCCTCGCCGCTCGGGCCGCCACCCTCCTCATCTCCGGGCAATAGGGCTCGGCCATTCCAACGTGGGTGGTGTCTGGGCCGTCGTAGAAGGTCCCCGCCCTCCCCGAGGTGAAGTTCACGAACTGGTCGCAGAGCACCAGGTCCCCGGGCCTGATCTCCGCCTTCAGGCTCCCCACTGCAGTGGGCGCCACGACCCGGGTCACCCCGAGCTGCTTGAACGCGCCTACGTTGGCCCTGTAGGGGACCCTGTGGGGCGGGAACTCGTGGTGGACCCCATGCCTCGGTATGAACGCGACGCTCCTCCCTTTCATTGTAGATATCGCCACCTTCGCGCTCGGCGCGCCGTACTTCGACCTCACCGCGACCTCTTCCGCGCTCCCGAACAACCTATAGAACCCCGAGCCGCCAAAGACGCCTACCTCGGCCCTCGGCTTCACGGTCAGCCCTCGCCAGTTTCCGATTTAATCTTTTGACGCGCCCCGGACCCCTCTCGCTCTCCAGAACTTTGAAATACCCAACCCGAAGAATTCGTCCCATGACGCTTTCATACGAAGAGCTTCTCTCAAGGGCCAGGACGGGGGTAGCCAAGGACTCCAAGAGGTCCGGCGCCCTCCGCCTCGAACTTCCCGAGCCCGACGTGATCTGGGTCGGCAACAAGACGATCTTCCGCAACTACGCAGAGTTCCCCAAGCTCCTGCGGAGGGAGTCGCCGAGGGTCCTGATGTACCTGGCCAAGGAGCTCGCCACCGCAGCCTCAGTCGACGGCGAGAGGGCCATCTTCATCGGGCGCAAGGACAGGCAGTCCTTCTCCCAACTGCTTCAGAGGTACCTGAAGGACGGCGTCATCTGCCCCGTCTGCGGGAGCCCGGACACCCACCTCGAGAAGGAGAAGCGGATGTGGTTCATGGTCTGCGAGGCCTGCGGGGCCCGTTCGGTCGCAAAGGTCGCCTAGGTTGGACGCCATGGGCTTCGCGACTCGCACCGCCGAGTTCCGGGGCACCATCCTGGTCAACATCTGCGACGAGGAGCTCGTAGGCAAGACCTTCGAGGAAGGGAAGCTGAAGGTCCACCTCTCCAAGGAATTCTACTCGGGGGAGGTCGTCGACAGCATGGCCGCCCTCAGGCTGATAAGGGCCTGCTCGATAATCAACCTCGCCGGCTCCAGGTCGGTGTCCCTCGCAGTAGACAACAAGATCGGCTCTCCCCAGGCCATCCGCGAGATAGACGAAGTGCCTTTCCTGATGATCTACAAGTTCGCAGGCTAGGCGGACTCGCCGAACTTCCTGAGCAGCTCCCTCTGCGCTGCGCTCAGTCTCCTGGGCACCTCGACGTCGACCTTGACGTACTGGTCTCCCTTCCCCCAGGCCCCGTACCTCGGCAGGCCCTTGCCCTTCACCTTGAAGACCGTGCCCGGCTGGGTCCCCTGGGGCACCTCGAGCTTCACGTCGCCGTACAGTGTAGGGACGCTCAGTTCGGTCCCGAGCGCCGCTTCTACGACCCCCACCTTCGTCTCCAGGTACACGTCGTTCTCCCTCCTCGCGAAGACCTTGTGCGGCGCGATGTTCACCAAGACGTAGAGGTCCCCCGGCTGGACCCCATTCTCCCCCGCGTTCCCCTCCCCCCTCAGCCGCATCGTCTGCCCGTCCTCCACCCCAGCCGGGATCATCACTCTGATCCTCCTCGTCTTCCCCACCCTCCCCTTCCCCTCGCACTCAGCGCAGGGCGAGTCGACAACGTAGCCCCTCCCTTCGCACCTCCCGCAGGCGCTTATCCTCACCAACCTCGCGAACCCAGTAGACTGCACCTTCTGGACCTTGCCCGTCCCGCCGCAGGTCCCGCAGGCCGCGGGCGAGGTCCCCGCCTTCGCCCCGCTCCCCCCGCACTTTGCGCAGACCTCCTCCCTGGGTATCTCGACCTCGCGGGTGGACTCCCCGACTACGTCTTCGAGCCGGAGCTGGAGGTGGTAGGTCAGGTCCTCCCCCCTGGCAGCCCTCTCCCTGCCCCCTCCGCCGAAGAACTGGGCGAAGACGTCGTCGAACCCCCCGAAGCCCGAACTTCTGAAGAACTCCCCGAAGTCGACTCCCCTGAAGATGTCCTCCTGGCTGTACCGCCGGTAGACGCCCTCCCTTCCGTAGGCGTCGTACTGCTTCTTCTTCTCGTCGTCCGAAAGCACTGCGTAGGCCTCTGAGACCTCCTTGAACCGCGCCTCGGCCTCGGGCAACTTGTTCCTGTCCGGGTGGAACTGCAGCGCCAGCTTCCTGTAGGCGTCCTTCACCTGCTGCTTGGTCGCCCCCTTCGCCACGCCCAGTACTTCGTAGTAGTCCCTTCCCGCCATCCCCGAACCCTCCTACTTCCCTTCGTCCACTACCTTGTATTCGGCGTCGCTGACCTTGGCCCCGTCTCCCCCTCCTCCCGGTGGCGCAGCCTGCTGCGCCTTCTGGTAGACGGAGGCCCCGACCTCCTGAAGGACCTTCTTGAGCTCCTCGTTCGCCGCCCTGATCGCCTCGGTGTCGTTCCCCTCGAGCGCCTTCCGCAGGGCCTGGGCGGCCGCATCGACCCTGTCGAGGCTCGCCTTCTCGACCTTCCCCTCCAGGTCCCTCTTCGTCCTCTCGGTCGTGTAGAGGACCGAGTCCGCCTCGTTCCTCAACTCCGCAGCCTGCCTCTTCATCTTGTCCTGGTCGGCGAAGGCCTCCGCGTCCCTGACGAGCCTCTCCTTCTCTTCCTTGGAGAGCTTCGTCGACGCTGTGATTGTGATCTTGTTCTCCTTCCCGGTCCCCGTGTCCTTGGCCGCGACCGTGAGTATTCCGTTGGCATCGATGTCGAAGGTCACCTCGATCTGGGGGACGCCCCTCGGCGAGGGCGGGATCCCGGTCAGGTTGAACATCCCCAGGGAGACGTTGTCCGCTGCCATCGACCTCTCGCCCTGGACGACGTGGATGGTCACAGCCGTCTGGAAGTCGGCCGCTGTCGTGAAGACCTTGCTCCTCTTGGTCGGGATGGTGGCGTTCTTTTCGATCAGGTGCTCCGTTATGCCTCCCAGCGTCTCCACCCCCATCGAAAGGGGCGTCACGTCGAGCAGCAGTATGTCCTTGATCTCCCCAGCCAGGACCGCTCCCTGAATCGCCGCCCCTACGGCCACCGCCTCCATCGGGTCGACGCCCCTCTCAGCCGGCCTCCCTGCCACGTCCTCGACGAACTTCCTGACAAGGGGCATCCTGGTCATCCCTCCGATCAGCACCACCTTGTCCACCTGCGCCTGCGTCAGCTTCGCGTCCCCCATCACCCTCCTGATGGTCTCCTCCGTCCTCGAAATGATCGGCCTCGCGACTTCTTCGAGCTTAGTCCTGGTCAGCGTGTAGTGCAGGTTCTTGGGCCCCGTCTGGTCGCTCGCTATGAAGGGCAGGTCCACGTCGGTGGATATCAGGTTCGAGAGCTCGATCTTGGCCTTCTCCGCGGCCTCCTTCAGCCTGGCCATCGCCGTCCTGTCGGAGCCCAGGTCGATCCCCGTCCTCGAGCGGAAGTCCTGGACGAGGACGTTGATGACCGCGTTGTCGATGTCCGTCCCCCCTGTCTGGGTGTCCCCGGATGTGGCTAGCACCTGGAAGACCCCCTGCCCGAATTCCATTATCGTCGCGTCGTGAGTCCCGCCCCCGAAGCTGAAGACGAGTATCTTCATCTCCTTGTCCGACTTGTCCAGCCCGTAGGCTAGCGACGCGGCCGTCGGCTCGTTGATGATCCTTACCACGTCGAGGCCCGCTATCTCCCCGGCGTCCTTGGTCGCCTGCCTCTGGTTGTCGTTGAAGTGGGCAGGCACTGTAATCACCGCCTTCTTCACCGGATAGCCCAGGAAGACCTCAGCGTCGTGCTTTATCTTCTGGAGGATGAACGCGCTTACCTGTTCGGGAGAATACTGCTTTCCATAGGCGCTGACCCGGTAGTCGGTGCCCATCTTCCTCTTGATCTCAAAGACCGTCCCCTCGGGGTTGGTCACGACCTGCCTCCTGGCCGGCTCCCCCACCAGGAGCTGCCCTTCGGCTGTGAAGGCCACGACGGACGGGAACATCTTGCCCGAAGGGGTGGCCCCTTCCGCACTGGGGATCACCACGGGCCTCCCTCCCTCCACTACGGCCCCCGCGGAGTTGGTCGTGCCCAGGTCTATGCCAATGATCTTCTCTCTCGCGCTACTCATCCGCCTTCGCCTCCTGCTGCGGCCCCAGGCCCAATTCAACTTTTACCATGCTCGGCCTGACGACCCTGCCCCTGAACGTGAACCCCGGACGGACCTCCTCCACCACAGTGTCCAAGCCCGCCTTCCCCTGCACCTTTTCCACGGCCTCGTGCATGGAGGGGTCGAAGGGCTTCCCCACGCATTCGATCTTCTCCATTCCCGCCGATTCGAGGGCCGCAGCGAGGTTCCTGTCGACCATCTGTATCCCTTCCTTCAGCTCGCGGGAGGCTCCCTCCTCCTCCGCGTGCTTCACTGCCAGCTCGAGCCCATCCAGCACGCTGAGGAGCTTTGCTGCCAGCCCCCTCACAGACGCCTCCGCAGCGTCCACCATCTCCTTCTCGGCTCTCTTCCTATAGTTCTCCAGGTCGGCCTGCGCGTACTTCAGGCGGGTGAGGAGGATTTGATTCCGCTCCTGCTCTCGAACTAGTCGTTCCTCAGCTGTCTCTCCCTCTGTCCCATTCATTTTGTCTTCACTCATTGTGTTTCACCTTAACAATCCGACTTGCCGGCATCGAACCTTTAGACCCCGCACCCACAACCCCCCAAATTTAAGGAAGACTCTGGATGAACGGGAACTTCCAATTTTGGACGACCATCTGGACTTGTAGGCATGAGAGGAGGAGAGCTAACAGATTCTGGTCTCTCCTTGAATTTCTTAAGTCCTCCCTGTCTGCAGTTGCGGCGTGGCGTCAGACGACGAGTCCTCCAAGATGCGGGAGAAGCTCCTGAAGTCCGAGAGGGATAACCGGTACCTCAGGAAGGACTCCGACCAGCGCAAGGTGATGGAGGAGGTCTTCGACCGCGCGACACTCATGGCCATCGAAGAGCTCGTCGCCAGGAGGGACCTGTCGGACCTCAACGGAGTCGTCCGCGCCGGCAAGGAAGCCCGGGTCTACTACGGGGTCGACGAGTCTGGGAAGCCGGTCGCGGTAAAGATCTATCTCGTCTCCTCCTCGGACTTTCGCAAGCGGATGGGGTACATAGCCGGGGACAGGAGATTCGGAAGGCTCCCGTCTGGCTCCAGGGACACCATCTACCTCTGGACCCGCAAGGAGTTCAAGAACCTGCAGCTCGCGGATAGGGCGGGCGTCAGGGTCCCCAGGCCCATCGCCTTCCACAAGAACATCATCGTCATGGAGTACATCGGGGTCCCCCCCGACCCAGCCCCATCCTTCGCCGAGGCCGAGGTCGACGAGGGGGACTACGACTGGACCTTCGAAAACATCGCTCTCCTCCGGAACGGGGCCAAGCTCGTCCACGCGGACCTCTCCGAGTTCAACATCTTCAAGTCGGGCGAGGAGAGGGTCCTCTTCGACATGG
>JACQFO010000139.1 GCA_016200025.1 Nitrososphaerota archaeon | reverse complement strand
TCGAAAATCCAGGCAACCAGGAGCTCGGTCTTGATGCTGCCGAGTTTCATCGCGTTTTGGTCAGTGCTGGACATCGCTCGCGAGGCTGCGCTCGTGAATTGATTATATAAGACTGGGCCTTCCTCCGTTCTCGCTGCAAAGATGGGCCTGCGGGACTTCCTGAGGCGCAACAGGGTGGCGATCGTGGTTCTCTCCGTGGGAGCTGCGCTTAGGTCCCTCGTCATGCTAGTGGTCAAACCGCTCACGGACGTCTATTACTACGACACCGAGGCGGCGAGGGCGCTCGTCCAAGGAGTGAATCCCTACGGCCACTTCTACGGAGGCCTTCCTCTGGGGATACTTACGACCCCTGGTGCCGCCAACGTCTTCACCTACCTGCCCTTCACCGCGATGTTCTTCGTCCCATTCTACCTGGCGGGGGACGTAAGGCTGGGCCTGATCTTGGCTGACATCATCATCGGCGCGTGCTTCGTCTGGGCGGGCCTCCGGCGGAGCCTGCTTGCCTCTTCGGTCTATCTGTTCTTTCCCTTCACGATTCTTTTGTCGACGGTCTTCCTCAACAACACCGTTGTGTCCATGCTCTTCATTGCGCTGTTCTTCGCGCTGGAGCGCAGGGGGAGAGGGCTCCTCGGCGCCACGTGCTTCGGAATCGCGCTGGCGACTGTCCAGTTCAGCTGGTTTGTCTTCCCGTTCGTGGCGTACTACTATCTGAGGGGCAGGAGGTGGAAGGAGCCTCTCCTGATAGTCGGCGTCGCGGCTCTGATAATCGCGCCCTACTTCGTCGCGAACCCATCCGCGTTCGTCTTCGATACTTTGATGTTCCAGTTCGTGCGGCCGACGGTCGCGGTCGTCAGCTACTTCGGGCCCCTGGGGTACTACGTCAACCTGGCCCTCAACGCGATCCTATTGTCGGTGGTGCACGCCTCGCTACCCCTGTACGCCAGGGTCGGCTTGGTCGGGGCGATTCTTCCTGTCTTCCTGTACAAGATGAAGGGCAGCCAGAGGCTCGCGCTCTACTCTGGTCTGTACCTCTTGCTCTCGGTGTTCGTTCTCTCGAACGACTTTTTCATCTCTTACACAGAGCTCCCGTTCCTCCTCCTACTTTTCTATGCCACGACCCCGAGAGGGAAGAAGACGCTCAAGGCGATCGGGCGGAGGAGGCGTCTGCTCCCAATCTTGAGAATCTGAATCCTCGACGGGGACTATCCCGCCCAAGGCGGAAGCCCAAGCGCGCGCTCAAAGGCTGCACCCAAGGGATGATGCTAGTCTATTGCGTATACCACGGTGACCGAAACAGAGTTCGACTGTGACCCTGGAATGATAGGCGTTGAGGCATAAACCGCGAGCCCTCTGGGCGCGTAGTAGTATGGGCCCTGCGGATAGTAGCCTGAGGACCCTTGCACCGCACTTATGACTCCTGTGATGTTCACTCCCAGCGACTTGGCCATCGTTTGGGCCTGGTCAGATGCCGAGACGACCGCAGCCTGAAGCGCGAGTTTGCTGACGTGGACAAGAAGTGAGGTCGACGCGGCGAACTGGAGACTGACTTGATTGGCTCCTGCCGCCACCGCAGTGTCTATTGCCTGGCCTGCCCTTTGTCCAAGTTGGGCATTGGAGCTCGCGGTGATGTTCACCAACAGACTGTTTGTTACGGTATAGCCTATGATGATTGGAGGAATATTGCTCCCGTAGTTATTCCCATAGTTTGCATACAGGTAGAATCCCTGCGTCTGGATGCTGTCATTGCCTATCCCGATGGAGTTAAGCGCATTGATGACATTGGCAGTTGTCT
Source organism: Nitrososphaerota archaeon (assembly GCA_016200025.1). Taxonomy (GTDB): domain Archaea; phylum Thermoproteota; class Nitrososphaeria; order Nitrososphaerales; family Gagatemarchaeaceae; genus UBA183. Next base: position 1,589 of record JACQFO010000139.1, on the reverse strand, counting down.
CAGCATTCTTCGAAGTTGCGTTCCCCGCTGTGGCAGCATTCGAGACCACGGACACGCTCAGCAGGGCCTCATTGGGCGAGTAAGTGACCTGTCCAACTCCCGTTACGGTGATGGAGTACCCAGTGGCGCCGTTTGACGCCTGCGTCGAACCAAGGGTGATCCCGGCTCCCGGGAGGCTGGAGACAAAGATGCCCTGCTCAAGGTCGGACGAACCATTGTTTCCAGTGGGCCTCGATTGGAGGTAGAGGTATCCAAAGTAAGTCGTGCTCGCGGCTAGCGCAATTACGACTACAAGCATGACGCCAACTAGCCGGGATGACCCCTGAGTCAAGTGTCGCGTCGTCCTCTGAGGCAAGTCTACTACTTAGTTCTATGTCGGAGAACAGGTCAAGTCCAGGCACCGGTTAGACCCATTCATAGTGCGGGGGGCGGGTTTCGCCCCACGAACATTCGTGACCGTCCTTCAAGATCGGGACGTCTGGACGCGCAATGAGGCCTCAGAGGGAGGCGGTTAAATAGGTGCTTGAAGTACATAAGTACATATGACCGAAGTAATCAAAGTGGAAGTCGATGAAGCTCTTGCCCGTCGATTTCGGCGCAGGGCGAGCGAAAAATTCGGGTACAAGAAGGGGACTCTCAAGAGGGCAGTGGAGGATGCTATGAGGAAGTACACCTCTCCCGTGCAGGCAGATTGGGCCTCAGTCAAAGGCGGCTTGAGGTCAGAGTGGAAGGACAGGACCTCGGTCTCCCTCCAGCATTCGGCTTGGATCTCTGAGAAATGATCCTGCTCGATACAAACATCTTCTTGGAGCTGCTCCTGGGGCAGAAGAGAGCAGGAGACTGCCAAGACCTACTGGAGCGAGTGTCAAAGGGAGAAGTCGAAGCCGTTGCGACTCATTTTTCAATCCACGCAACTGAGGCATTAATCGGCAAAGGACAGCTTCTCTCGAAGTTCATTCGGAACATAGAGAGTTCTGAGGGCCTCTACCTCTACGATACCGATTTGACAGAGGAGTCATCCGCGGCGCTGCTTACAAGACAAGAACAGCTCGACTTCGATGATGCACTCCAATACTACGTAGCGAAGAGGTTGGGGGCGGACGCCATAGTCAGCTTCGACAAGCACTTCGATGGCCTGGACGTGCCCCGAATCGAGCCGGGCGATGTGGCGCATTAATTTTCCATGTTGCATTCCCCGACTATCTGGGCAGAAGCTTCGTGCTCAACATGAAAGTGCTGGGGGGGGTGGGACTTCGACCCAGCATGCTGGGCTCAAAGTTCCCCTAGATGGAAATTGGGGTTTCCTTCACGATAGAAGACGTGGAGTTCGAGCAACCCACAGAAAGAGCGCTGCGGGGAGGAGTGCCAGAACGAACAATCCGTCGAACACCAAGGGGACGGACTCGGCGAAGAGAATCACGGCGGCTGAAACCATGAGTTTGGGTATGTGTTCAAGAGTCCCTAGCGCCCCAACCACTACTCCTGCCAAAATCCCACCCTGAACCAATCCCAAACGTAGCATCATTCCAAAAGGAGTTTCAGAAGTTGCTTGCAAGCCTCCCGTGCAGAATCCTGCGTTTTGAACAACT
>JACQFO010000018.1 GCA_016200025.1 Nitrososphaerota archaeon | reverse complement strand
TCCACTGTCAAGATGATGCCTCCGGTCGAGACTCCGACCCCGGCGTTCAAGGCCTCCGCCTTACCCCGGTTGGCTTGGCTCACCACCTTCAGATTCGGGCCCTGGTGACGGAGGGCGATAGAGCCCGTCTTGTCCGTGGAGCCGTCGTCGACGAGTACGACCTCGAAGTCGGGGTGGTCTTGGGAGAGGAGAGAACTCAGAGAGGCGTCCAGGGTCTTCTCTTCGTTGAAGGCCGGGACGATCACGGACATCCTGTCGGTGGGGAGAGCGTGCTCGCGCTTCTGGAAGCTGTAGGCCACGGAGAAGAACCAGAGACTAAAGATCCTGAAGACGGCGACCACCAGCAGGCTGAGGAACAGTATGAACGCTAAGCCGAAGGCCAAAGAATCACCCTGGCGTCTCCCGGCGCGAGTTGACGCGCCGCACGATTAAGACCTGGAGGCGCCTACTCGCGTTGGTCAATGGGGCCGGTGGGATTCGAACCCACGACCACTTGCACCCCAAGCAAGTATCCTACCAAGCTAGACGACGGCCCCACTTGAAACGGGCCGAGCCCCGAGTCGGTTTAAAGTTTAGCAGACAAGTCTGCCTGGTGCCGGGCCGCTAGGTCTGGAAGAGACCCATCAGGTTGCCTTCGCTGTCCCTGAAGTACCCGAAGGAGCCCCACTCTCCCATCGAGGTCTTCTTGGTCACGGTCTCCCCTCCGTTCTTTTCCACTGCCTTCAGGGCAGCGACGATGTCATCCACCTGGAGGGTGACGACGGGCCCTGTGAACGGCTTCGTCATCTTCATCAAACCTCCGTTGATCGACCCAGGTGCAGAGGGCCTCCCGTCTTTGTCCACTTCTGTCGTGCTCACAAGGGAGTAATCCGTTCCGGGCATCTTCAGGTCATTTGCTTTCCACCCGAAGACTTTCGAATAAAATGCCTTCGCGCGTTTCATGTTCTTTGCGGGTACCTCGAAGTGTACTACTCTGCCGTTCATTCCGAATCGAGAGGACCGCGGTCCGGTTCTCAATTAAACCCTTGCCCGCGTGGGCAGGAGGGAGGAGGGTCGTGCCTGAAAGTGACCCGGGCACGAGCGGACTAGTCCTGCGCGAGCTTCAGGGCCGAGAGGATCTTCGAGTATGTGTAGTCGGTGCCGTCGGTCTTGTACTCCGCAAGGAGCGTGAGCAGGACGGAAGTGTCACGGAGGCCTATGGTCCTTCTCATTCGGGGCGAGACCTTGCCTCCAATCAGAAGATACTGGGCGGCTGTTGTCAGGTTCTTCGGCTTCCTCCTGGTACCGGCTGATTCGAAATCCATTATCCATGGCCTTCCCTCCGCGACCACCGCGTGCTTTCGCAGGTTGCTCAGTTGGCCATGGTCGATCCCCATCAGGTCGAGTTTCCTGCACTGGTTGAAGAGGCCATGGAGCATCTGCCTTGCCTTCTCCCGGCTCCCGGGACCCTTGAGACTCTTGAGCCATTGGTCGAGCTCCTGATATTCGAGGAGCTTCATCAGGATGAAGTCCCTGGAATGGGCGTGAATCGGCGGCCCGATCCCCAGTCTGTTCGCCATGGTGGCGACCCTGACCTCTTCCTCCATGTCGGGCCTGTTGGCGTCCGTCCTCCTGATCTTCAGGGCGAAGAGGCCGTCCTTGGTCCTGGCCCTGACAACGACTCCCACCGTCCCGATGCCGAGGATGCCAAGGCGCCCTACCTTTGCCTTGCCCTGGAAGACCAATTCTTCGACCCCGAGCTTGGCCAGCTGACCTACACGTCGCCTTGCCATGGGCAGCGAAATCCGCGGGTAGGTCAGGACCTGGATGTAGGGAGTCTTGGTCAGCCGGTCAAGGGCTGCCCGTTCCGACTGCGTCGCTGAGGAGTTCTCTGATTCCATCGCCAAGCCACTTCGCTGAGGACGCGGCCCTTTCGAGCGAAGCTCCTCGGTGGACCGCTGCACTGCGCTTCATCCCGGCCCCGAGCTCCTTGGAGGCCCCGATGGAGCCTGCCTTCCCTCTTGCCACGGATTCCAGGAGTTCTGGAAGGCGGAGGTGGAGCCTGGGTCTGAGCAACCGGACTCGCGCGTCGTCGTCGACCCAGACGAGCCTGGATGTCCTTTGGTTCGAAGAGATGAAAGCGTCCACGTCCTTCCGCCTATCCACGGTCGGACCGATGCGCTGCTCCAGCTCAGGGAGCTCTTCGAATTCGGGAAGAAGCAAAATCGCGCTCTTGTCCATGTTGTTCGAGGCCGCCATGGACCTCGCGACCTTGAAGCCGTGTACCTCAAGGTGGCGGACTACGTGCTTGGTGGTCCTGCGGAGTTCGCCCCACAGGGTGTCCTCGCTCAGCCGCCGATGAGAGAAGACCAGGGCGACGACGTTCCCCCGGAGCGACGGCCTGGTTCTCCTATCCAACTTGTCGAAGTAGGCCACGTTCGGGCTCCTTAGAAACTCTCTGGCTGCCAGGACCATCGTCCCAAGCTTTTCGCCCGAGACCGCGATCCCGAGGTAACGGCCTTCGTCGACCGGGTCAGGCAGGCTGAAGAGCTTCTCGGGCCCGAGGCGGAGGTCTGCGAACCACCTAAGGACCCCTGACAGCCCTCCCAGATTCATCGCCAGCACTTCGGCAACATAGCCGCTGAACCCACGTGTCTGGATCTCGGCTCCGTAGACTCCCGAGGCCTTCATGAACCTCTTGAGGAGCTTGATCTCCGTCTTCCGGGGAGCGGGAAGGCGCTTCACCAGCCTGACGTGGAACGGGGACCGGTCCGCGGCACTCTTCCACATCCCTTTCTTGACGTCGAAGCAGGGAACGACGTTCACCCTGACGCCGCCGACCCTTGCCTCGGTATAGGGGTGCTGGGCGTACTTCTTGCCCCTGGGATACCCGCGGGTCGCGGCAGCTCCGACGGCCAGCCCGACCTCCTCGAAGCGTTTCTCGGGCGTAGAGGGGTCGAACTTCACGAAGATGTCGATGTCTGCGTTGTGTGGAAGCCAAGTGCCCTTTGCGAGAGAACCGCCAAGGACCACGCCTCTGGTCTCCGGGTGCCTTGAAGCGGCCGCCCTCGTCCTTGACAGAAGCATCCTCGAGAGTGAAGCCACTCTTGTTTCCTCAGCAGCGGAAGGTTCCACGAGCCGGGCGGCTTCTTGCAAGACCTTCAGGAGTACCGTCAATGCAGGGGGTACGCTCCGATATCTGTGTAGGTGGGTCCACCTGGGCCCAGGATGCTAGACTTCAGTTTGAATTCGGTCACGGCCATTGTGCCGAAGGAGGTCGTGGAGTTGGAGCGGAGGATGGCGAGGAGAGCCGGGGTC
>JACQFO010000132.1 GCA_016200025.1 Nitrososphaerota archaeon | reverse complement strand
CGCGGATGATGTACATCGAACCCGAGTGGTGGTGCACGATTCTAGCTGCCACCTGTCTGTACACTCCGCTGGCTGTCAGGATGCGTTCTCCGACCTTCACCTCCTGTATGGGCTTCACGTATGGGTTCGAGACTACGAGTGTGTCGCCGGTAAGGCAGCCGGGGCACCAGTCGTTGTGCGCGCTCGTCTTCAGGTCTGAGAGCTTAAGCGCCATGCCTCAACACCAGCTTCTTCGGGGCCTTTCCTTCGTGGATGAGCTTGATGGAATCGTAGACCTCCTCGGCGGACATGGGGCGGCCGTTGTACTTCACTACGAGCTGCTCGACCGGGATGCAGGTGCGCTCGCGGAGGATTCCGATGAGCTGGGCGGAGAAGTTCATCTCGATCCCGACGACCCTCTTGGACTTTGAAAGAAGTTTCGTGACTTACTCGGTGGGGAAGGGATGGATTAGGCGCAGCTGGAGGAAGTTGACCTTGATCCCGTCGGCGCTGAGCCAGTCCATGGCGTCGAGGATGGCGCCTTTGGTGGAGCCCCAGCTGACCACTGTGATGTCAGCGTCCTCGGGGCCGAAGAAGTTGAGCCTGTCCTCGATGGGGATCTCCCTGTCGGCGATGTCGAGCTTGCCCATCCTCTTCTCCATCATGTAGTCGCGGTTGGTGGGGTCCTCGCTGATGTGCCCGAGTTCGTCGTGCTCGTCGCCGGTGTGCCAGTAGACGCCGCCCTTGGTGCCAACGGCGGCCCGGGGGGAGATGCCGCCGGGGACGTGATTGAAGCGCTTGAATTCGCCGTCGACGGCGTCGGTGATGGGGCCCCTGATCAGAGAGCCCCTGTCGATCTTGACCCTGTTGACGTCGAACATGGGCATGGTGGCGTCGGAGTTGGCGAGGGCCTTGTCGACGATGTGGATGACCGGGGTCTGGTACTTCTCGGAGTAGTTGAAGGCCCTGACAGTGTCGTAGAAGGACTCCTCGAGGTCGCCGCTGGCGAGGACGAGGCGGGGGAACTCGCCGTGCCCTGCGTGGAGGGCGAACCTGAGGTCGCCCTGCTCGTGGCGGGTGGGGAGGCCGGTGCTCGGGCCTCCGCGGGAGTAGAGGGTGACCACGACTGGGACTTCGTTCATTCCGGCGTAGCCGAGGCCTTCGGCCATGAGCGAGAAGCCTGGGCCCGAGGTGGAGGTGGAGGACCTGACGCCTGCGATGCCGGCGCCGATGGCCATGGTGACCGCAGCGATTTCGTCCTCGGACTGGACGACCACGATGTTGCCCTTGACCTTCATCTCCGCGACCTCGGCGACCTGGGGGTTCTCCTGCGCGGAAGAGCCGTCGAGCTCCATCTCTGAGTGGCCTTCGAGGAACTCGCTCTCGTCGCTCGCGGGGGTGATGGGGTAGTAGGTCTGGAGCCTGCAGCCTGCGAGCTCCTTGGCCAAGGCGACGGTGGAGTTGCCCCTGACGAAGAGGCGGACGCCGTCGGGTTTGGTCGGGGAGAGCTTGTAGGCGAAGCTCCCGGCGTACTTCTGGGCGACGAAGTCGTAGGCGGCGGCGACCGCTTCGACGTTCATCTCCGCGACCTTGGGCTTTGACTTGAACTGCTTCCTGACCGCTTCTTTCACCATCTCGGGGTCGTAGGCGAGGAGGGCGTAGGACGCGGCCACGGCCATGATGTTGAGCATGCGCTGGAGGGAGCTGAGGGAGGTCTCGCCGAACTTGGCGCCGACTGCTTTCAGCAGCTCGTTGTAGGGGACGGGGTAGATGTGGACGCCCCGCCTCCGGGCCAGCTCGAGGACGCCCTTGATGTCTGCGGAGAGGCCGTTCTTTGAAAGCTCGGCTGCGAGGGAGGCCCTGGCGTCGGCTTCGATGGTGGGGACCTGGTCGAGGTGCTTGGACTCCTGGTCGGGGTCGTAGACTATGGCTCCTTCGCTCCGGACCTCGAGGGCGTGCCTGAAGATCGTCTCCTCCTCGAAGGTGGCGAGCATGTCGACCGTGTCCACGTGGGACCTGATCAGGTCCTTGGAGACGCGGACCTGGAAGTAGCTGTGTTCGCCCTTGATGTTAGAATAATACTCGCGCTTGCCGAAGACGTAGAGGCCGCCGATGGCTGAGGCCCTGGCGAAGACGTTCGCGGAGGTGTCGACGCCGCTGCCCTGGACCCCTCCGATCATCCATGAGAAGTCGGTTCTTTTCATTCCTTGGCAATCAGGCGCGCCTCGTGGTTTAAGAGTATGGTATATATAGTGAATAGTGGTATTTAGATTCGTGGACAAGCCGCGGAAGCTCCAGGAGGTAGGCTACTCGACGCTGGCGGTCTCGATACCTAGCGCCTACGTCAAGGAGATGAACCTGAAGAAGGGGGACAGCATCCTGTTCAGGGAGGATGCGGACGGGACCCTGAGGCTGATACCTGCGACCAGTGCGAAGGAGGCGAGCAGGGCGACGATCAGGGCCGAGCAGGCGGGGGGCGACGAGATGCTGACAAAGCTGATTGTGGGGTGCTATGCGCTTGGCTACGACACCATAGAAGTGGTGGGTCGGGAGCCGCTGGACCAGATGACTGTCGACAGGGCTGTGGCGACTGTGAAGAGGCTGAGGGGGATGGAGGTGGTGGAGTCGGACGCGAGGAGGATAGTCGCCCAGAGCTTCATAGACCCGACGAGGTTCCCGGTCGACTCCCTGATCAAGAGGCTGCAGATCCTCGTCTCTCAGAGCCTGGGATACGTGACCGACGCGGTGGACCTTAGGCAGACGGGGGGCCTCAACGAGGTGAAGAGAGTCCAGGAACAGATCGACGAGCTCTACTGGCTCATACTCAGGCAGTTGTTGGTGGCGCTCAATAGGAGGGAGCTCGCTTCGGAGATAGGGATAGAGTCGCCTCTCCACGCGTCGGGGGACCGGGTGTCGGCGAAGACCCTCGACGAGATAGGTAGCATAATCCAGGATGTGGCAGAGGAGCTGGCGAGGCTGAGGGGGCAGGGGACGAAGATGGATGCGAAGGTCGCGGCGAACATCAGGAGGCTGGCTGCCAAGGCTGGGGAGGCGTTCAACGTGACGGTGGAGAGCCTGCTGACGCCGGACATCAAGCTGGTCGGCAGGTCGGTGGAGCTGGTGGAGGAGGCGATGCAGATGGAAAGGGAGGTGACACACCAGATGCTAGAGTCAGGCGAGTACGGGTATGCGAGGGTCCTGGTTTCCTATTTCGGGCAGATGGCGAGGTACTGCAACATCATCATCGAAATAGCGTCGCACAGGCTTCTGAGGAAGACTAGCAGGGTAGCGTCGGTGCAGGCCTAGGGGTCAGATTCCGAGAGCTTCGCGGAGG
>JACQFO010000126.1 GCA_016200025.1 Nitrososphaerota archaeon | reverse complement strand
TATTAACCGAAATCCGAGGCGACCTCAACGTTTGCCCTCGGACTTTGGCTACTTGACCCTCGGGGTCTCTTTCGTCGCGCTCTTGTACGGCGTTGCCCTCTGGGCCTATCTGAAAAGACAGGATCGGGGTTCCGCCAGGATGGTCGAGATCGCTGACGCCGTAAGGCAGGGCGCCGGCGCCTTCCTGAGCCGGGAATACAAAGTCATAGCTCCAATCGCAGTCGCCATCACGATTCTCATCTACCTGCTCATCGATATACCCCACGTAACGGGAGGCGCCACCGCAGCGGGGTTCGCGCTGGGCTCGGCCCTCTCCGCAGTCGCGGGCTACTTGGGCATGGCTGTGACGGTCAGGACCAGTTCAAGGACAGCCGAGGCGGCGAAAGACGGGCTCGGAAGGGCCCTCACCCTCTCCTTCCGAGGAGGGGGAGTCATGGGGATGACCGTAGTCGGGTTTGGTCTACTCGGGCTCTCGGTCTTCTACCTTGCTTTCGCCTCGGAGATCGCCTCTGACCCCGCGACCCTCGCAGGCCTTGGTTTCGGCGCCTCTCTGATAGCGATGTTCATGAGGGTATCAGGGGGCATCTACACGAAGGCTGCCGACGTCGGTGCCGACCTGGTGGGGAAGGTCGAAGCGGGAATCCCAGAGGACGACCCTAGGAACCCCGCGGTCATAGCGGACAACGTGGGGGACAACGTCGGCGACTGCGCGGGGATGGGCGCAGACGTCTACGAATCCTACGTAGTGACAGCCGTCGCGGCGATCATCCTGGGAGCACTGATCTTCCTCGACCGCGCCAGCCTCTCTTTGTCAACAGACGTGCTGTCCGCAATCGGAGAGAATCAGTTGCTCGTCTACCCATTGCTCCTCGGGGCGTCGGGAATTGCCGGCGGAATCCTCGGAAGTCTCTACATCCGTAGCTCGATTAAGAAGAACCCCCTCGGCGCCCTGAACGTCTCGCTTGTCATCGCAGCCGCGGTGGCGATAGGGTTCGACTATGTCGTGACCCAGGTACTCTTCTCCGGGGCCGCCTTTTCCAACTACTTGTTCCTGAGCGCCATAGTAGGGATCGCGGTCGTCATTGCGATCGAGAACGTTGCCAACTACTTCACGTCCTATTCCTACTCGCCGGTCAAAGAGGTGGCGAGCGCATCCCAAACAGGCCCAGCCACCAACTTCCTGGCCGGTTTCTCCACGGGCCTCAGGTCCACGGCCCCCTCCGCAGTCGTCCTGGTGGTCGCGATACTGGTTTCCTACTACCTGGGGTATCTCGGCTCCGGCAACAGCCTCCTCATGGGGGTCTACAGCACTGCCATAGCCACGATGTCGATGCTCTCCCTCACAGGCATAATCATGACCATCGATTCCTTTGGACCGATCACCGACAATGCCAACGGAATCGTCGAGATGGCTGGGCTGGACCAGAGCGTCCGCGACGTCACTGACGAACTCGACGCCATAGGAAACACGACCAAGGCCACCACCAAGGCCTTCGCGGTCATGTCCGCCGCACTCGCCGCGGTTTCAATCTTCGAAGCCTTCCAGTCGGAAGTCAACCGGCAGATAGGCATCAACGACCTCTTCGGCCGCTATGGACTCGCCGTCGGCGGCCAGCTATCGTTCACGCTCAGCGACCCTCGGGTGGTCGTGGGCCTCTTCATCGGGGCACTGCTGCCATTCTACTTTTCGAGCTTCCTCATAGGGGCTGTACAGCGGGCTGCGTTCAAGATGGTCAATGAGGTCAGGAGGCAGTTCAAAGAGATCCCCGGCATCATGGAGGGCACAGGCAAGCCGGACTACGCGAAGTGCGTGGACATCAGCACCCAGGACGCCATCCGAGAACTTGCGCGGCCAGCCGCGCTCGCGGTCGGAACGCCCCTCGTCGTTGGGTTCGTCCTGGGGCCCCTCGCCCTCGGGGGGGTGCTCATAGGCAGCGTGGTCTCCGGGGTCTTCCTCGCCTTCTTGATGACAAACGGAGGCGCGGCCTGGGACAATGCCAAGAAGTACATCGAGACAGGTCAGTTCGGAGGAAAGCGCTCTCCCGCCCATGCTGCGGCCGTCATGGGGGACACTGTGGGCGACCCCTTCAAGGATACTGCGGGCCCCGCGATCAACTCGCTGATCAAGGTCCTCAATACGGTCTCCATCGTCGTGGTCTCGGCAGTGGTGCTCTTCGCACTCTTCGTGTAGGAACCCAAATCATGAGGTGGGTGTGGGACTCGGACCCACGTGAACGCGCTCACTGACGGTTTCCACTGCAGGCGCGCGCGTAACCGCTCCGCCAACCCACCGCAATCTGCCACCATCTCCAGAGCTAATTATGCGTTAAACCTCTGCCCGGACCCTAGCCCAAGCAAAATCCGGTCGCCATGAAGCGCGACCGCCAAAGCTTATAACCGCAATTCGAAGGAAACGTCGCGCAGAATCTAATGTATTCGGGTTTCTTGGCAACCCCTCCCACAACAGCGACGTACGATTACCTGTTCTACTGGTACCTTTTCTTCGGGACGGCAGCCTCAGTCGTCGTCATTTCACTGCTCGTCTTCTTCATGGTGAAGTACAGGTCCAGGGGAGACGGCGGGCCCGAAATCGTGCACAAGACCGAGGGTTGGAAGGTAGTACTGGTCACGGTCCTGATCAGCATATCGATCCTCAGTGCTGCAGAGTACCAAACGTTCGCGAGCTTCGGGAACATAGAGATTCCTAACGACCCCAACGCCGTGCACATCGGCGTCCAGGCCTTCCAGTGGGGCTGGACGTTCACCTACCCCGACGGCAAGACCCTGTTGAACAACCTCACAGTCCCGGCCGACAGGACGGTGATCCTGAACATCAGCAGCAAGGACGTTTTCCATTCCTTCGGGATATCGATGCTGGCCGTCAAGGAAGACGCCATACCGGGAAAGGTCAACCAGCTGTGGTTCCTCGTGCCCGACCCGGGCGTCTACAAGAACGCAATACGGTGCTTCGAGCTCTGTGGGGTGGGGCACGCGTTCATGGTCGCCGACCTTACGGTGGTCAGCCAAAGCGCCTGGGATACGTGGATGGGGAGTTAGAGCTTGACCGACACCTGGCTGAAAAGATGGCTCTACACTACAAACCACAAGGACGTGGGAATTCTCTACTTCTTCACCTCTCTGTACTTCGGGTTCGTCGGCGCGATCCTCGCCCTCTTAATGAGGGCCCAGTTGGCTGCCCCGGGGAGCAATCTCCTCTCTGCCGCCTACTACAACCAGGCTTTGACCATGCACGGGCTGATCATGATATTCTGGTTCCTCTCCCCGGTGGCGCTCGGACTGGCCAACTATTTCGTGCCCCTCCAGATAGGGGCAAAGGACCTCGCTTTTCCCAGAATCAACGCGATGAGCTACTGGATCTACCTGGCTGGGGGCATCCTCGCGGTACTGAGCTTCTTCGTCCCTGGGGGGACGGCCAACGCGGGCTGGACGACCTATCAGCCGCTCGCGACGCTGGCCCTGGGGACGGGCCCGACACTCGCATACTTGGGCATGGTGCTTCTGGCCGCCTCAGTGACCCTCGGAAGCGTGAACTTCATGGTATCCATCATCTGGTTGAGGGCAACCGGGATGACCCTCTCAAGGCTGCCGATGTTCACCTGGTTCATGCTCTTCACGATCATCGCGATGCTCTTCGCTTTCCCGACACTGATCGCGGCCTTCGTCCTAGCATCGACCGACAGGATTCTCGGGACGGTCTTCTTTACGTCGACGAGCATCCAGCCGTCAATCCTATGGGACAACCTCTTCTGGTTCTTCGGACACCCTGAGGTATACATAGTCCTGCTTCCAGGTTTCGGGATAATCGCAAACATTCTCCCCGCATTCACTGGGCGTCCCCTCGCGGCAAAGAACGCCATTCTCATCTCGACTGGCCTGGTAGTAATTCCGCTGAGCTTCGGCGTATGGATGCACCACATGTTTCTCACAGGAATCCCGGTCTCACTTCAGGGCGCGTTCAGCATCGCCACCATAGCCATATCCATCCCCTTCGACGTCATCACTCTATCATTCATAGAGTCCCTGGTCAGGGGGAGGGTCAAGTTCGCGACCCCGATGCTCTTCGCCCTCGGAGGGGTGATCCTCTTCATAATCGGGGGGATAACGGGCGTCTTCCTTTCCTCGCCTGTCCTCGACAGGGCCTTCAGGGGATCGTACTTCGTTGTAGCGCATTTCCATTATGTGATGGTGGGCGCCGCCATATTCGGTATCATCGCGGGCATCTACTACTGGCTCCCCAGGATGACGGGAAGGATGTACAACGAGAAGCTGGGCAAGTGGCATTTTGCGATTTCATTCATCGGGTTCAACGTGCTCTACTTCCCGATGAACCTGCTTTCCGACATGCCGAGGCGCATCTTCACCTATCCTAACCAGGGAGATTGGGCCACCTTGAACGCGATGGCTTCCGTTGGGGCGTTCATCTTCTCTGGAGCGCAGATACTCCTCGCGGCAAACCTACTCTACACCTGGTTCAGGGGACCGATTGCGCCGGCGAACCCATGGGGGTCGCCCGACCTCGAATGGACCTCTCATGTCGAAGGCATAGCACCCATAGCAGAATCGGGAGCAGCCCCCCCCACGGGAGGGTGGATTGGACAGCTCTCAGGCCCTCCCCAGGGTCATGAAACGCAATCGCGGGGAGGCGCCGTAGGCCACTATGGACACCTCAGCTCGAGACCAATCCAGATCTCGATCGGTGCGTTGGTCTTCCTCATCGGAGCCGCCTTCTACCCGTCAATTTCGGGCGTCGCGGGCCTAGTAGTCGGTGCTGGAGCGGTGGTGTATGCGTTCTGGGGTTGGGCGAAGGATGACATCGAGGGTAAGTTCGTTGTCCCGCCCGAAGATGTGGGCGACAGGTGGCCCTTCGCTTCTGTACCCAAGCTCAAGCTCGGGATCTGGGTCTTCCTATCCTCGGAGGTCGTGCTCTTCGGGAGCTTCCTCGGCGCCTACATATTCATCAGGGCAGCGTCCGCCCAGTGGCCGGCCGCGGGCAGCATCCACGAGATCCCTCTCGGGACCTTCAACACCCTGGTCCTAGTCACGAGCGGACTCACGATGTTTCTGGCGCTGCAGTCCATAAGAAAGGGAGACCGGCGGGGCCTTCTCACGTGGATGGGGGTAACCTTCGTACTAGGCGCCGTCTTCATGGGAGTCAAGGTATCAGAATGGTTCAACCTCGGAGGGAGTGGTTTCGTACTCGCCGACCCGGCGATGTCCCTGGCCTCCAGCGCCTACTACATCATCGTCGGGCTGCATGGGGCCCACGTCACAGCGGGTCTTCTGGTAATGGCTTACCTAATGAAGAAAACATCGATGGGCACATACACCAAGGATTCCCACGAGGCGATAGAAAACTTCGGCCTCTACTGGGCTTTCGTGGACATAGTCTGGTGCTTCGTGTTCCCCCTCTTCTACCTTCTTTAGGAGAACTGGCATGAAATCCATAGTCGCGGTGGGGGTCTGGGCATACATGGTCTTGGCAGTGGTTGCCGAAGTCGAGACCTTCTATCTCACGACCAGTTTCGCAACAGTCGCCTCGGTGGTCACGGTCCTGGCCACGAGCCAGGCGGTGGCGGTGGTCTTGTTCTACATGCAGCTCAAGGACGAACAGGGCTCCCTCAGGCTCTTCGCCCTGATTCCCATAATGTTCCTGTCCGCGCTTCTGATCGCGATGCTTGCGTCGCTTGGGGGAAAATAGGCTGGAAACAGAAGAGCAATCTGGTCCGGGCCGCGGTCTACTCCTTGCACTGGGAGTCGTGGGGGTCCTTGTCGGGGGTCTAATCGCCGCGGAGCTGGTAGTCCCTCTCCAGCCTGGTTTCGGAGGCCACCAACTCGTCTTGGCCGGCGGGGTAGTGGTCATGCCGCTCGGGGTGGGCGGCGACACACACCTCAACTACCAGCCGAAGACCGCGATAGTATACATCGGCCTCAACGACACAGTCACATTCGTAAACGTCGACAGCGCCAAGCATACGGTCACAGCCACGGACGGGTCTTTCGATTCCGGAGACGTCCTCGGAGGAGGGAACTGGACCCACAAGTTCACTGCCGTCGGGAACTACACCTACTACTGCGTCTATCACGTGTGGATGAAGGCCAACGTAGTGGTCAAGGAGCTCGCAGGCAGCGGCCTCGTAGTCGTCACGATACCCGCCGGCACGGGCTTCAACACCAACCTGAACTTCGAACCTAGCTCGCTGCACCTGGTAGCGGGCCGGAACAACACAGTGGTCTTCGTGAACCAGGACTCTGGAAAGCACACGGTGACTGCTTCGGACGGGAGTTTCGATTCGGGCGACCTCCAGCCCGGGCAGACCTGGCAGCATACCTTCCTGGCAGGCCCCTACTCATACCGCTGCATCTACCACGCCTACATGGCCGGGACCATAGACGTAAGTCAGGGCTGACGCCTGAACTTAATTACCCACGGCTCGTCGGAGCCCAACGGAACCGCGATGGAGGAGAAAGACGAAGGCAACGTTTTCCCGGGGAACTGGGACGTCGTCTCCGAGACCCTGCTGAAGACCTACGAGCTGTGGTTCCCTCAGAACTGGAGCCCCGTCGACCTCCCATGGGGGGAGTGCGATGCGGCGAACTTCTCGCCCGACGAAGCGGTCGCCCAGGCCTACTGGCTCTCCAAGCTCGCGCTCTTCGAGAAGTCCGGCATAGGGGCCTTTGGTGCCGCTGCAGTGCAGGCGGCCACCCACGCGTTCGAGGACCCAACGAAGAAGTTCCTCTCCGCTGTGGCCTTCGACGAATGCAGGCACGACGAGGTCTGCAGGAGGGCCTGCGCCAGAGTCTGCCCCAACTTCCCCTATAGGTTCAAGCCGAAGACCGAGCTCGAAGCAAAGGCGCACGCCAACATTCTGGCCCTCTACGAGAACGGACGGCGATACTGGAGCGCCTTCAACCAAGCTTGGGGCAAGTATCCCCTCGAGCTGATCTTTTCGAGCTTCTTCTTCGCCGAAATAGGCGCCCAGCTCATCTTCAAGGAGGTGGGAGAGAGGTCGACGAACAAGGCGTACGCCGCGGCTTTCCGCAACATCACGCGGGACGAATCGAGGCATCTGACCGGCACCCTGGTCATGCTCGAAAGACTCGCTGAACGCATGTCGACGGACCAAAAGTCCATGATCACGAGACAGTTGAAGCACGGGTTCATCTACCTGTCACCGCTTCTCTTCAAGCCGATGAACGATTTCTGGCATCTCCCGGACGACTTCTTCGAGTACGACCAGAAGCTGGAGGAGCTCGCCGCAAAGTCGGGTCTGGGCGTCCCCAAGGTCGAGGACCGGTCCGGGGCCTGGATGCGGGCGATTACTCGCCATCGGTCCAAGATTGAAGAGCTCGGAATCCAAGTGCCCGAGATCAAGGAGATCGGCGTCGAAGGCCTCGAGGTCAAGGTGGCGAAGGGCGACGAGATTATCGCGACGCCGCTGTAGCCCTAGCTTCGTTCCCGAAGTCTCAACAGAGGCAGAGTGAACAGCAGCACCAGTCCCGCTCCGCCGAGCCAGGCAGTCCCGTACCCTTCCACCTCCACAAGATAGGTGAAGAAGAGAGGGGGCCAGAAGGACCCGAGGAGCCCTATGCAATTGACCCAGGCCACAGCGAGCGAGTCGTATTGGGCCCCTGCTTTGTTGAAGTCCTTGGCAGCCGCGAAAGCCACAGTAAAGGCGACGCTCGAGGCTACGCCTAGCAGGACTGTGCAGAGAACGACCGCGGGGAGGCCTGGGATAGAACAGGCGGCCACCGCACCGGCAACTCCAAGGTTTGAGACGAGCATCAGCATCTTCGGTTTCCGTAGCCTGTCATAGAGCCTCCCGCCCCAAATCGTCGAGAAAATCGCGACCCCGAAGACCAACCCGCCCACGAGCCCTGCAATGGCCGCGTCGACGGAGAGGAAGTTAATCATGTAGTATACGACGAAACTTGAGACGAGGGTCACCCCTATGTCGGTCCCAAGGATTCCGAACCCTATGACAGTGAGCCTGGTGTTTCCTAGGAGCCCACGAACCTGCAGGAGGGCGGGCTTCGCCGAGTCCCCTGCTTCATCTCTGGGAACCACCAAGAAGACCAACGCTCCAGTCGCTACCCCGAGAGCCCCGCCCAGGAAGAGCCCGAGCCTCCATCCCAACGCGCCAGCGATCAAAATCCAGACGAACAGGCCGAAGATTCCTCCTACGTCGAATGCGGAGTTGAACAGGCCGGCCGCCATCCCGGAGCGCCTTCCAGCAATGAACATCGCCACGAGGATCACCGCAGGGGCGAACACGAATGCCATGCCAGCTCCAACGACAAATCGAAAGATCGCCACTTCGACAAGTAGGTCCGACAGCGAGGTCCCGATTGCAGCAGCCGAAGCCATCATTATTCCAAGCGTCACGATGCGCCTCGGTCCCCAGCGCGCGGCCAGGATTCCTCCCGGAACTTGGAAGATGCCCAGGCCAAGATAGAACGTGGCAGTCAAGAACCCGAGCCCACCAACCCCCCCGTGGAGGTCGGGCTCGATCAGCGCGTAGATCGGCCCAATGTTCAGCCAGTTGACAGCGTAGATTATCCGCGCCGCGACAAGGCTCGCCACCGCGTAGGCGCTCTTCCTTGATTCGAACATCAGGCCTCCCGCCCAGACAGATGGTCTATATCTCAATCGAGCAAATCGCGGGAGTCGCGGAATCGCAAATTCGGGACGCCTCAGATAAGGAAGAATCCGGCCCTTTCGGTTGAAATCGTCAAAGGAGTGTGGCAGAGATGACGACATACCCTCTGTCGGCCTTGCCTAGATTCGGGATTCAGGTAATCGCAGACGGTAGGCCGGGCCAATCGATGGCGAATCTGGATAAATCTGGAGAGCCTCTACCTTGTCGCATTGCCGCTGCCCTCCCCAATGGCAACCAAATCAGCGTCTTGACCCAAAAACCCCCATTTTGGGGCGCAAATGGTATGTTTATATATCAATTCAGGCGAATTAGGGCCGAGGAAACTCGCAGTGGTAACAGGATACTGCGTCTACGAGAAAAAGAAGAACAGGGAGATCAAGAATCCCAAGCAAATCAAACTGAAGAACGGCAGGCCAGCCATCAAGGGCACATGCGCCTCTTGCGGCAAGCAAATCTTCAGGATTGGAAAGCTGAAGTAGATCTTACTCTCCCGCTCCTTTTTATTTTCAGGGATTTCACCTAGGACGGCGACCCTATTGCTCAGGCTCTACAACAGCATGGGAAGAAAGCTGCAGGTGTTCCGCCCGCTGAAGCCCGGGGCGGTCAGGATGTACACCTGCGGCCCCACGGTCTGGAACTACGCGCACATCGGGAACCTGAGGACCTTCGTCTTCGAGGACGTGCTGAGGAGATACCTGGAGTTCAAGGGCTACAAGGTCCAGCAGGTCATGAACATCACGGACGTTGAGGACAAGATAATCAAAGGAATCCGGGAATCCAACAAGCCGTTGAAGGAGCTGACCAGGTTCTACGAAGAAGCATTCATGGGCGACCTCAGCCTCCTGAAAGTCGAGCGGGCAGAAAAATACCCCCGGGCCACGGAACACATAGAGGAAATGGTCTCCCTGATCCAGACCCTCGTCAGAAAGGGATACGCGTATGCGGTTTCTGACGGCTCTGTATACTTCAAGGTCTCCAGGTTCCCCAAGTACGGGGCCCTCTCAGGCGTAAGGCTCGGGTCCTTAAAGACCGCTGGGAGGGTCTCGCAAGACCACTATGAAGATAAGCTTCAGGCGGCCGACTTTGCCCTCTGGAAGGCCTGGGACCCCGAAGACGGCGAGGTCTTCTGGGAAACTGAACTGGGGAAGGGGCGTCCGGGGTGGCACATCGAGTGCTCCGCGATGTCCATGAAGTACCTTGGAAGCACCTTCGACATCCACACGGGGGGTATGGACAACAGGTTCCCCCACCACGAAAACGAGATTGCGCAGTCGGAGGCGGCGACGGGAAGGAAGTTCGCGAAATACTGGCTCCACTCGGAATTCCTCAACGTCAAGGGAGCCGAGATGCACAAGTCCGTGGGCAACGTGGTCTACCTCCGCGACCTGATTGCCGATGGCTGGGACCCTCTCTCCGTCAGGATGTTCCTGGTTTCCTCGAAGTACCGCGACCCAGTCGACCTGACCAACGCCGCGCTGCAGCAGGCGAGGGCCCAAAGACAGAGACTGCAGGACTTCGTCTCCAGGCTCAGGTCCGCAAAGGCCGTGTCTGCAGACGACGAGGGACTCTCGGCGGACCTCCTCGAAGGATTCGAGAAGGCGATGGACGAAGACCTGAACACCCCGGGTGCTTTGGCGGCGGTCTTCTCTTTCGCAAAGAGAGTCAACAAGCTCGTAGACGCCGAGGGGCTCGGGGCGCGTGAGGCCCGTTCCATCATGAAGGCCCTGGAGAGGATAAACGGAGTGTTGGGAGTCCTGGACTTCCAGCAACAGGCGCTCCCACCGGACCTGGCCTCCCTGCTCAAGAAAAGAGACGAAGCGCGGATCAGACGGGACTTCGCCGAGTCGGACAGGATCAGGGACGAGCTCTACGCCAAGGGAATCGCCATAGAGGACACCCCCCGCGGAACGAGTTGGAAGCGAAGGGAGCGAGGTTAAGGGAGCGTCTCCACATGCTCAAATTCAATAAATCACGTCGATATTAGGCGAGACGGCCAAGGGATAGGCCTGTGGGGGCTACCATGGAGGCCGTTCCCGGCACTTCCTCTGGACTTCGGTCGACTTCGATGAAGAGGCCGCTGGTCCTCAGGCTCAGGGAGGTCAGGGCCTTGGTCGACCCGGACGGGTCGTTGCGTTCTTTCGACTCGTTGCTGGAGGGGAGGGCGCTCTTCGGGTTCGAGGGCCTTTGGTTCTACAAGGTGCAGGCCGGCGTCGTAGTCCAGGCGCTGAGGCCCGATTGGACGGTCCGGGCCGCGCCGCGCGCCGCTCAGTTCTCGGGGAAGGTCTTCGACTCCGTTGAGGCGACTCAATCGATTACCTTCTTCCATGGCGCCTCGGCTGGATACGTGAGGAGGCTGAGGCTCAGGAACTCCGGACCGTCATCCATCAAGCTGCGCGTCATAGGCTTGGCCGACCCCACTGCGTCACAGCTGGGCGAGTCCTCGGAAGGTTGGGGCTCGCTGGGCTTCAACGCTTTCAACCGCGACAGTCACGTTGCAATGGACGAAGTCTCCGACCCTCCATCGGCCCGGGTCGTCGGCACGACGCCGGCGCCCGCCAGGTTCTTCATGACCACGAACAGATCCAGGGCGCAGGACTTCATATCTGCGGGAGAACTCCCCGAGTCGACTGCGGGGATGTCCGGACAGGTCCTGATACTCTCGCTTCATGACTTGGACCTGGCCCCTGCCGAGTCAAAGGAGCTCGCCTTCGCCTTCATCTACAATCCCGCAAGGCTCGAGGATGCCCTCTCCGACTTCCGGCGCCTCCAGGCGGGAGAGTCGAATCCGGGGAAGCGCGGTCCTTCCTTCTACTGCTCGAGCCAGTCGATATCGGAATCCTTTGCCTGGGCGGTCTCCGCCCTCCAGGGCGCAGGGCTTCGAGGGTACCTGCTCGACAGGTACGAATGCGTCAGGGGGATGTCCTATGTCGACGCCGTAGGCGCAGCATCCGCGCTGGAAGGGTCCCGAAAGCTCGCGCGGAAAGACGGGTCGATGCCTCATTCATCCGAGCCCTCGATGCAAGGGGTTCTCGAGACCTCGGTCCTGCTGCAGGCGGCTTCGGTTCACCTGCTCCTGGCCCAGGACAAGAAGAAATCGAGGTCACTGTACCCATTCTTGAAGAGGCTCGCGGGAGCGCTCTTCGCCGCCTCCAAGGGCTATTCCATCTCGACCGAGCCCTCGCTGCCCCAGGGCTGGAGGAGACACCTCGGCAGAGGCCACCCAACCGGCGAAGTCCCCGAGGTCACTCTTGCCGCGGCTGGCGCGCTGACCTGGGCTTCACAGGTTGCGCGTCAAATATCAAAGTCCGACGACGCCGGCAAGTTCCGAGAAAGGGCAGAGATGCTCGCTGACCGGGTGAAAAAATCACTGACCGACGACAGGGGATTCCTCTCCCTCTGCCTCGACTCTTCCGGCCGACTCCGGACCGACGAGACGATAGACATGGCCATCGCATCCTACAGGCACCAGTTCCTGCCTTCGGCAGAACAAGCTGCCGCCCACAGGCTGATGGAGAAGGATTTCGAGACACCCTACGGGCCGAGGACGGTGCCTACCTCGAACCAGGTCTACTTCAACCGGAGCTACGGCAGCGGGCAGCTGGGTGGCTATTGGACACGCGCCGCTCTTGCACACGCATCGCTCTGCTACAGGATAGGCCTCTCGGGCATAGGGAGCCTCGAACTGCAGAAGGTCTCTCGACTTGTCACCGAGGACGCCCCAAAGCTTGGTGGCTCGCCCGGGGAGTTTCCCTACTGGGTCGATATCGAAGGAGGGGAGGTCCGCGAGGCCGACTCCGACCCCGTGGCTGCTGCGCGCTTCATCGAAGCGCTGATCGAGGGGGAGCTGGGGCTCGTCCCGACGGCAGAGAAGGTGGCCTTCTCTCCTCCTGGCGCCTCAAGCCTGAAGTGGGCGCTGGCCTCTGACATCTGGGCAGGCGAACTTGCGACCGTCTTCGTCGGGAGGGGAGTCGGGGAAGCGCACGCCTTCCTCTCTGGCTCCAAGGTCGAGTGCAGGAAGGGAACGAAGTTCGCAAAGGCAGAACTGCTCGACCTCCCCTCAAGAGGGCTCCATGGCGTCTCCTTTTCAAGCCCCGGCCAAATCCTCTGCATCGGCAACGCCACGAACCAGCAGGCTCGCTCGACTGTGACCTTCTCTCCCAGGGGTGCCGAACTCTCGAAGCACCTCTCGGTCCCCCTGGAGACCCTTGACCCAGCGAAAGCAACCTGGGCCAAGGTGGCTTCATTGAGGGTCTTGCCCACCATGAGTTTCGAAGCCTCGCTTGGGCCCAACGAATGGAAAGCGTTCAGGATCTCGACAGCTTAATAATCGAACTAGGGCCGTGATGACCAGCTTGCCAAAGGCCTCGGTCACTGCGAACGGGGGCATCCAGGTCGAGTTGGGGAACACAAGATTCGACCTAGACCCGAGGGGCGCGTCAAGGGCCGACTACACTTTTGTGTCGCACGCTCACATCGACCACATGCACAACCCCTCGAGGAACGAGCGTGTCATCGCATCTGTCGAGACTACAGACCTGGCCCTGGCTCGAGGGTACGACCTCGGGAAGACGATGGCCGACGCCGATGATGTCGAACTCTACGACTCGGGGCACATACTCGGATCGCGGGCAATTAAGATCGCTGACGAGGTCTACTACACAGGGGACGCTTCGGGCAGGGAAAGGGCCTTCCTCGGGAAGTGCACCACCAGAAGGGCAAGAATACTGGTGATGGAGACGACTTACGGGCTCCCTGACTACATCTTTCCGCAGCCCGCGAAGCTCGTAAGGGACGTGAACAGCCTGATTTCGGAATCATTCGACAGGGGGAGGCCCATAGTTCTGATGGGATACCCGCTTGGAAAGGCTCAGCTCCTCTCTTACTACTTCTCCAGCTGGGAGCCTCTCTACTACCATCAGAGCGTGGCGTTGATGAACGGCGTCCACGTCGACCACGGAGTCAAACTGAAACCTGGAAGGACCTTCGACCCTGAGAAGGACGTGGACAAGCTCCCCCACGGACCGTGGGTGATGGTCAGTCCCATGTCCAGCGGCCGGAGCAGGCTGATGGCACAGCTCAAGAAAAAATACGGGGCCATACTCGTTTCTTTCAGCGGGTGGGCAGTGAAGTCGGGGTACAGGCATTCCATGGGCGCAGACTATTCTTTCCCACTGAGCGACCACTGCGACTATCAGGAACTCCTCAAACTCGTAGAGGGGGTCTCCCCCGAGGTCGTCTACACCGTCCACGGGTTCGCTGCCGAGTTCGCAGGCGACCTCAGGCAGATGGGCTTCAGCGCCAGGCCCCTCTCGAGCTACCAGTCGTCCCTCTCGGATTACGTCCGAGGAGATTAGGCCCGATTATATAGTGCCCACCAGGCTCGCGCACCGTTTCCGTTGCATTCTGATGCCAAGGTCGCCGTCGGGGTGGCGACCCTCTACCTGGCGAACATCGTAACACTCGTTCTGAACACACTCTTCCTGGTATTGCTCACCAACTCCCTCCATCCCATCGAGGAGGTCGGGCTGGTGTCCTTCCTCAACCTGGTCGTCGTGTCCGTTGCGACCCTCTCCGTCCTTGCACTGCCCGTGACCGGGGCCGGCGTCACGGCCACGCCCCCCGCAGTGACCCGTTTCCTATCGGAATTCATGCGAAACGCCGGCTCCTCGGCTAGGAAGGTCTACCTGGGCTCGCTCCTCGTCTGCGGGGCCGTCTCTGCTTCCATCTTCGTCCTCCTCTACGTCAGTCCCGCGGCCTCCCTGATAGCCGGTCCGCTAGATCAGTCGACGGTCTTCTTCGCGGGCCTCGACGCGGTCGTCTACTCCTTTGCCCAGCTGGGGACGTACTCGATGCTCGGGACTGGGAGGGCAACCGGGGCGGGCAAGGTAATCATCGCCTCGAGCCTGGCCAGATACGCCTGTGCCGCGGCCCTGCTACTCCTTGGCGCTGGGCCGCCGGGTGTCTTCATGGGCTTCGTGGTCGGCGACGCCCTCCTCGCTATGTTCGCGAACGCCTCAGTTTCTGGGGCCCTGCGCCACCTCCCCGGACCCAGCCTAGGGCTCGGACAAGTGAGGAGCTACATGGCATCAGTCTTCTTCGCTGCCCTGATGGGGCTGGCGGTCTCGCAGACAGACAAACTCCTCGCCTTCTTCCAGCAGGGTTTGGGAGACTTGGCCATCTACAACGTTGCGACAGTGGGGGCGGCGGTCGCATCCTTTGCCCCCAGCGCGGCCACGAACGTCCTCGTCCCAGCCTTGAGCAGCTACGCAGACGAGGCAAAGAAGCGTTCCATGCTCCGCCTCTACACAAGGTACATCAGCCTGACCGCGGTCCCCATGGGGTTCGGACTCGCCGCAGTCTCCCCCTTTCTCCTTAGGCTCTTCGGCGACGCCTACGTCTCGGGTTGGCCGCTACTGTCGGTAGTCGCCATATCCATCTCCTTCTCGTCGATCGCGGCGGTCTACTCCTCGAGCCTCCTTGTCGAAGACAGAGCCCACCACTTCACCCTGAGCAGCCTGGCCGCCCTGGTGGTCCTTGTCTCCGTCTCGGTCTTCGCCGTGCCCTACGTCGGCCTGTTCGGCATCGCCCTGGGCAGGGCGGGAATGATGCTGGCGATGCTGGTGGCCGTGGCCTTCTTCGTCCATAGAAGCGGGATGTTGGTCCTCGACGTCGCGGCCTACGCGAAGTCCCTGGTTGCCTCGGCAGCCATGGGTGCCGTCGTCTTCGGGGTGCTCTATCTTGGCCAGGGGGTGGGCCTTGCGACTCGGGCTGCGAGCGTGGGGGCTGCCCTACTAATGATGCCAGCAGGCCTGGTGATCTACTTGCTCATCATGAAGGCCCTCAGGGGGTTCAGCCAGTCGGACATGGATTTCATAGACACCCTCCTTCCAAGTTCGCTGCGGTTCGTCTCGAAGCTGGCGCGCAGGCTCCTCTAGCCCACGTCGACGAAGATCGGCTTCCCGTCCAGGTCATCCTCCTGCCACTTCCTGCCCTGCGCCCGCTCGTCCATCAGCTCGACTCTCTTGACCCTTACAAGGAACGCGATCTGTTTCGACAGGGGTCTCACCATGGCAAGGTCTTCTTGGTCCAGTCCGGCGACCGACGCCAGTCGAAGCATTTCAGTGGGGACGAAGCCCCTCTCCTTTCTAAGGGCCTGGAGCCTTCGCGCGATGTCTCTTACGAGGCCTTCGGCAATCATCTGCGCGTCTCTCTCCTTGACCAGCGCCACGAAGACTCCTCCCTTCTCGCCCACTTCTCGCCCTTCATTGGGTTCGACCGAGAGGTCGTACGCTGCGATGGGCACCATGAACTCCCCGCCGCCGCCGCTGACCCTGATGGGTTTCCCGGAGAGGTACGCCCGCAGCGCCTTCGTACCCTCGAGGATTGTCGCTGCCGCGATTGCGTCTCTCGTCTTCTCCTTGAAGAGGGCCCCGAACCTCGAACGGTTGGGCCTCAGGGCGAATGTTGCGGGGAATCCGACCGCGGACGAACGCACTCGCATGCTCTTGACGTTGCAGAGTGTCTCGACGATTCTCTTCGTCCTCGTGGCCGCTGCCAGCGAGCCTCCGGGGACGAGGACTTCGAGAGTCTTCAGAGGCCATCTTCTCTTGAGCCTAGCCTTCGTACGCGCTGAGTTGCAGGCCTCTTCGACGAGAAGGGCGAGGTCGACCGCTACCTCGGATGATTTGGAAACCCTGGCGGTAGCTGTTCCCTTGGGAGCCGAGAAGATAAGCGGGGCGCCCCACTTCTTCGGTGCGAACGCCTCCTGATAGAGGAATTCGGTCGCGAACGGCGATATGGGATGCAGCATCCTGTCGGCGTGAGACAGGACGTGGCCGAGGACTGCGTAGATCGCCAGGCGCCTTGGCCTCTCTCTGGGGTCGTCCTTCCACAGCTCTCCCCTGACGAGGCGGACGTAGGTCTGGCTCGTGTGATTGATCACGAGTTCCTCCAGGACTCGGGCGGCTTCGTTGAACCTCCCCGAACTGAGGGCTTCGTCGACGTCTTCCCTTGCACTCCCAAGCTTCGCGAGGGCCCACCGGTCCACCGTAGTGAGGAGTCGTCGCTTCGTAGCCCAAGTGATAGTGTGCTGCGCCTGGTCGAACCCGTCTACGACCCGGTTCTGGACGAGGTACAGGTGAAGGTGATAGAGCGTGTTGAGTACCTGGTAGGGCCTCCCGGCCATCTCATCTAGCCCTACGCTCACGGAGTCTTCGGGGGACCCCTTCGAGGCGAGGTAGTACCTTGTCACATCGACAGAGTTCTGCCGGAGGACGTCGAGCCCCTGCAGGACGTTTCCCACAGTCTTGCTCATCTTTTGGCCGTTCTCGTCCAGTACGTGCCCCTGGAACAGGAAGGCCCGGAATGGCGACTTCGGCCTGCCCGAGAGTATCACGTTGAGAACGAGCATGGTGTACGCCCATCCCCTTGTCTGGTCGATCCCTTCAGTCAGGAACGGGACAGGAACCAAGCGTTTGTATTCGGCGTCGGTAAAGGAGGCATAGGGGGCAGAGCCGCTGTTGTGCCACGTGTCGAGGACGAAGGGCTCGCGTTCTGCCCGTCCCCCGCATTTCGGACACTTCAGGACCACCCTGTCGATCCACGGCCTGTGGAGCTCGAAGCCGGGCCCGTCGGGTAGTTCGGCTGCAAGCTCGACTATCCTTTTCCTACTGAAGGCCCCAGTCTTCTCGCCGCAATCCCTGCAGACCCATATTGGGAGTGGGGTCCCCCAGACCCGTTCCCTCGTGATGCACCATGGGGGTGACTCCGCTATGAACCCGAGGAATCGGTTTCTCGACGGTTCGAAGAAGTACTCTACCTCCCTCGCGGCCTCTGTGAGCTGGTTCCTCAGCCTGTCGACCCAGTAGAAGTACTCCCTCCTGGCAAGCCAGACGAGCCTGTGCCCTGACCTCCAGCATACGGGGTAGTCGTGGACGATCTTCCCGGCGTGGATGACCGCTCCCCTGGCCGAAAGGTCCCTGACCACTGACGCGTCCGCGTCCCTGACAAAGGTCCCGGCGTAGGCCCCGGCCTCGTCGGTGAACCTCACCCTATCGTCGAATGGTGCGAAGATGGGGACCTTTCGCTTCATCGCGACCGCGAAGTCATCTTCTCCGTTGGCCGGGGACATGTGGACGAGCCCCGTGCCGG
>JACQFO010000127.1 GCA_016200025.1 Nitrososphaerota archaeon | reverse complement strand
TGGGAAGGCTCGGCAACCTCCTCTGGGTCGACGCCTACCCCACGTCCGTCAACCGGGGTGTCCCCTACGTCGCCTCCGGGATCGTGGCTAATTCCAAGAACGCAGTCGTCTGCAGCCAGACGACCGGACCCGAGCTTGTCTTTATAACGCGGGCACTGAGCGTTTGAAATCAGCCGGTTCTTTCTCATGAGCAAACAGCCCACTGAAGAAGAAGCAGTCAACGCCCTCCTCGTCGAGGTCCGCGTCCTCGAAGGGACCTACAACGAGCTGACCGCCCGCCAGAACCTCCTCGAGCGCGCCCTCATTGAAAGCCGCGCCGCCCTCGACGCCATCAAGGGCCTGGGGGACTCGCCCTCGGACGAGGTCCTAGTTCAGATAGGAGGCGGAGCTATGCTGAGGTCCCCCCCTCCCAAGACCGACAGGGTCCTGGTCAGCATAGGGTCGGGCGTCGTGGTCGAAAAGCCCAAGGACGAGGCCCTGGCCCTCGTCGAGGGACGGACAAGAGACGTCGAAAAGACGATTATCTCGATCGTCGGCCAGAGGAACGAAATTGCAGAGCGGCTCAACTCCGACAGGCAGGTCCTCAACAACGTACTCGCCCGCCAGAACCAGGAGTAGCCTCTCATGTTCGAAAGGCTGAAGCAGGCCTTCTCCGCTGTCACCAGCGCAGTCCGCGAAAAGCACCTGACGGACGCCCAGCTCGACGAAGTCGTCTTCAATTTCCAGCTCTCCCTCATCGAAAGCGACGTTGCCCAGTCGGTGGCCGAGGCCCTCACCCACGAGGTCGAGAAGAGCCTGCTGGGGACCAAGGTGGACCGCTCGACCGACGCGTCCGAGGTGGTAGGAGAGAGGCTCGCCATAGCCCTCGAGTCAGCATTCGCAAAGGCCGGGGCAGTTGACCTGCTGCAGAACATCAGGGAGAAGAAGAAGACCGGCGAGCCCTACTCCGTCCTCTTCCTCGGGATCAACGGGGTCGGGAAGACCACGACCATAGCAAAGGTCGCCAGCTTCCTGAAAAAGAACGGCGTCACCGTCGTCTGCGCCGCCGGGGATACCCACAGGCCCGGAGCAATAGAGCAGCTCACCGAGCACGCAGACAGGCTCTCCGTCAAGACCGTCTCCCAGCGCTACGGTGCTGACCCGGCTGCAGTGGGGCGCGACGGCCTCCTCTACGCCAAGGCCCACCACGTCGACTGCCTGCTCATCGACTCTGCCGGAAGGATGCAGACCAACCAGAACCTCATGGAAGAGATGGCGAAGATAGTCAGGGTAGTCAAGCCCGACTTCAAGATGTTCATCGCCGACGCGCTCACCGGCAACGACGCGGTCTCCCAGGCCGAGCTCTTCAACCAGCATGTCGGCTTCGACGGCGCCATTCTGACCAAGGCCGACGCGGACGTGAGGGGCGGGGCCGCACTGTCGATCGTCTACTCCACGGGGAAACCCGTGCTCTTCCTAGGGACGGGCCAAGGGTATGACGACCTTGAGGCCTTCGACAGCAAGAAGTTCCTCTCTTCGCTTCTGAAGTGATTGCTCAGTCCGGCTCCAGCGAGTCCCTTGGATGGGTTCTCTTGGCCCTCACCGCCTCATCCGGGTCGACTTCGACGGTCACGAAGGGCTTGTCCTTCGACGTCGTCCCGAGGACCTGTCCGTCGGGCCCCACAACCCACCCGACGCCCCCGAACTCCGCCTCCCCCCTCTTTCCCGTCCGGTTCGAAGAAAGGCAGAAGGCCCCCGAGATGACAGCAGCGACCCTCCCAGCTGCGAGCCACTTTTCCACACTGACTCTCCCTGTCGCCCTCGGCACAGCGATAACCTGGACGCCCTTCTTCCCGTACCCCCGCGCGTTCGCCATCGACCACAGGTCACTGCAAACCATGAACCACATCTTCAGCCCATCCTCCTCGAAAGGCTGGAAGACCCTGTCTCCTCTCTGGTACCACCTCGCTTCAAAGAACCCAGCTTCGTCGGGGAGGTAGCCCTTAACATGGGCTCCTCTCGCTCCGGCCTCTCTGGTCAAGACAAACGCTTCGTTGACCCTCCGCCCGCCAACCTCGACAGGGCTGGACCCAAGCACCACCGGGGCCCCGAGATCGGACAGGCGGCCCACCCACCTCCTGTGCTCTTCGACAGCCTCCCGCCAGACCGCTTCGTCGAATTCAGGTTCCGAGCAGAACCATCCATAGAACGGCATCTCAGGCAGGAGCACCAGGTTGCTCGACTCTGTCCTCACATGCTCTGCGAGGGCTCCCCACTCCCTCGCGAACGCCTCCCTGTCGTCGCTCATCTCCGTAACTGTGACCTTCATCGTGCTTCTGACCATCCCTGATCCTTCCTCTCATTCTTATCCCTGAGGGCACCGGGGCTCCGTGGGCACCAATGAAGGGAACAGACTTCCTGACGCTCGCCGAGCTCGCCCCATCAGAACTCGAATCCTTGCTCAATCTGGCTTCTCGCATGAAACGAGGCAGGAAACGGGGCCTAGGTGACCGCGCCCTGGCGGGCCGCAGCGTGGCCATGATTTTCGAGAAGCCAAGCACCCGCACCAGGGTCAGCTTCCATGTCGCGACGACCGAGCTCGGCGGCAACCCCATCAGTCTCAGCTCTTCCGAACTCCAGCTGGGCCGCGGGGAGACCGTCGAGGACACCGGTAGGGTGCTGTCCAGATACGTCCACTGCATCATGGCAAGGGTCAACGAGCACGGCCAACTTGAGCGCCTCGCCAAGTCCGCCGACGTTCCAGTCATCAACTGCCTCAGCGACCTCTATCACCCCGTCCAGGTCCTCGCCGACCTCCTCACCCTCCGGGAGCACAGGGGCCCGCTCAAGGGGCTCAAGGTCGCCTGGGTCGGCGACGGCGACAATGTG
Organism: Nitrososphaerota archaeon; assembly: GCA_016200025.1. Lineage (GTDB taxonomy): Archaea > Thermoproteota > Nitrososphaeria > Nitrososphaerales > Gagatemarchaeaceae > UBA183. The sequence continues at coordinate 5,561 of JACQFO010000127.1, read as the reverse complement.
TGCAACTCCTGGACAATCGGCGCGGCCCTCTCGGGAATCAGATTTGTCGCAGCGACCCCGGCCGGCTACGAGCCAGCGAAGCCAGCGCTAAGGTTGGCCTCCCGCATCTCCTCCTCCACCGGCGCCGAGGTCGAAGTCACCAACGACCCCGAGGAGGCAGTGCGCGGAGCCGACTGCGTCTTGACCGACACCTTCGTCTCCATGGGCCTGGAGGCCAAGGCCGCGGCGAGAAGGAAGGTCTTTCTCCCCAGGTTCCAGGTGGGCAGCGGGCTAATGTCCAAGGCGAAGAAGGGTGCGATCTTCCAGCACTGCCTCCCGGCCCACAGGGGCGAGGAGGTGACCGCCGAGGTGATAGACGGGCCCAACTCAGTCGTCTTCGACGAGGCCGAGAACAGACTCCACACGACCAAGGCGCTACTCTGCACCCTGCTGCTGGGGAAGCGAGAGCTCGCCGCCCTCAGACCCTGATCGTTTCCAGCCCGAACTTCGACGCCAGGCCCACCAGCTTCTCCTTGTGCGTGCCAAGGCCCTTCCAATCCAGCACCGCATAGCGCACAGGATCGTTGGTCTTCTGGATCATCTGCCCCATCATCGCCTCGTCGATGTGCTCCAGCGAATACTTCGGCGCCACAAAGGAGAAGGCGATGTCTTCCTCCATTGTCATGCTGGTGAACTTCTTCGGATAGTGGGTCCCCCCGAAGCCCAGCGCCACCTTGCTCCAGATCGACTTCTCGGTCAAACTCTCGACCAGGGCCTCCCCCACGCCTGCCGCTGCCTTCTTGTCCCCCCAATACTTCTCCGACGAGCCCAGCTCCACGAAGAGGACCGGCTTCTGCAATGACGTCGGCCCATGGTGCGTCCCCTCCATGGTCACCTCGTACCCATGGATGCCCGCCGTCTTCGTTAGGGCCCTAAGGTAGTTCTTCAGGAGCGAGGGGTCAGCCCTCCCCAGCTCCTTCGCCTGCCCACCGAACTTCGCCTCCCCGAAGTTCCCTGTGGTGTGCGCAGTCAGAGATGCGATGCCCGACTCCGCGCTGTGCCTAGAGAGGAAGATGTAGGCCTGGGGGTTGAAGTATTCGTCCAGGTTCGGCGGGTTGACGATGAGGCCTTCGAAGAGGGCGAGGAGCAGAGACCCCTTCTGGTACACCGGCTTACCAAGGAGCTCCACGCCCGTGGATTGGAATCCCTGCGTTTCGACGAGCGCGTCGGCCAGGGTCCTCGACGCGAGGTCCGTCGCCGATGCAACTATCACAGTCGCCGGCTCACCCTGCGGCATCAAGTCAACTCGGCCGAGGTCGGGCCTGCGTTAAGCCTTCCACTCTTGAAGGCATATAAACCACAGACGGACCTCGGGTCAAACCGAAATGGGCGCAAGAGAGTTCTTCAGGTCCGTGGAGGCAATATTCAGGCTGGCGCACAAGAGCGATAGGGACGAGTTCATGCTCTACCTCAAACTCGTGGCCCTCGGAGTCGCCGTGGTCGGCACCATCGGCTTCCTCATCAAGCTGATCGGGAACCTCTTCTTCTGCTGAGTTTTCGTGGCTAAGGTTATTAGTAGCATGAGAACCGGGCTGCTTCCAACGTGTCCGTCACGAGCGAACAAGAGACCAAAGGCTCGATCTTCCCTGTCAAGACCACCGGAGGTCAGGAAAGGACCGTCGCCACCTTCGTGGCGAACAGGGCCCTCCAGAAGAAGAAGTCGATCTACTCCGTCCTTGCCCTCGACACCTGGAAGGGCTACGTCCTCTTCGAGGCCCCCAACTCCCAGGTCGTCGACGAAAGCATCCAGGGCTTCAAGCACGTCAGGAGCAAGATCCCCGGGATGATGCAGTACCAGGACATCGAGAGGTTCCTACTCACAAAGTCGATGGTCGCCGAGCTGAACGACAGCGACACAGTCGAGATAGTCGCCGGTCCGTTCAAGAGCATGCGTGCCAAGATTACCAGGGTCGAGAAGGAGAAGCAGGAAGTCACGGTCGTCCTCCTCGACACGCCCTACCAGCTCCCCATCTCCTTGGACGCCGCCTACCTCAAGCTCGTGGAACGCGCGAAGCCGGAGACGCCGAAGTGATTTCGAAATGGGAGAAAAGAAAGTAATCAACGCACTCGTCACAGGAGGAGAAGCCAGCGCTGGCCCTCCACTCGGCCCTGCCCTCGGCCCTCTGGGCGTCAACGTCCTGGGGATCGTCAACGAAATCAACAGCAAGACCTCCGACTTCAAGGGCATGCGCGTCCCTGTCAAGGTAGAAGTGGACCTGGAGACAAAGCAGTTCACGATAACCGTCGGTACCCCCACAACCTCGGCCCTCCTCGTGAAGGAGTCGGGCAGCGCCAAGGGTTCCGGCAAGCCCAACATCGACTTCGTCGGGGAAATCACCATCGACAAGGTCGTGAGCATCGCGAAGAGCAAGATCGCCGACTCCTACGCCAAGACCATCCGCTCAGCCGCGAAGGAGGTCATAGGAAGCTGCGTGAGCATGGGCCTGAAGATAGAGGGCAAGGACCCGAGGGAGTTCATGGACGAGGTCGACGCCGGCAAGTGGGACTCGAAGTTCGAGTAGGGATGCCCGCAATCCCAGGGAAATGTCTCAAATTCGGCACAAGCCTTTTATTCACTTCACAGAGGCTTTGAGAAGGAATTCGTGAAGGATCCGTGCTCTCGAACCAGCAATTCGCCGAACTCGCCAAGAAGGGAAAGGACCAGGCCTCCGAGCGGAAGTTCACCCAGTCCGTAGAAGTCATCCTAACTCTCAAAGAGGTGGACCCCAAGAAGACCGACCTCAACGTCAACGAGATAGTCTACCTGCCGCACCCCACCAAGAAGCAGGCGAAGATCTGCTTCATCGGCTCCGGGGACCTCGCCCTCAGGGCCAAGGCCGCGAAGGCCGACCTCGTCATGGACCCCTCCAAGCTCGAGAACTACGGCGGAAGCAAGCGCGACGCCAAGAAGCTCGCCCGCTCATACGACTTCTTCCTCGCGGACACCGCCCTCATGCCCAGGATCGGCAAGGTCCTCGGCCAGGCACTCGGTCCCAAGGGCAAGATCCCCACGCCGGTCCCGCCCAACGCCTCGGTCGAAGGGATGATCACTAGGATGCGGACCGCGGTCAGGGTGAGGAGCAGGGGCTCCCTCGGAATCATGGCCAAGGCCGGAGACAGCACCCTCACGGAGCCGCAGCTCGTCGAGAACATGCTCGCCGTAGTCAACGCGGTCGCGAAGAAGCTCCCCAACGGCGACAAGAACATCAAGACGATTATGGTGAAGACGACGATGGGCAAGCCGGCCAAGCAGGCGGTCGACTAGCGTGAGCGAAACCGTCCAGGTCCACCAGCCCAACCCGAAGAAGGTCGAGACCGTAGACCGCGTCTCCGAGCTCGCCCAGAAATACCCGGTCCTCGCGGTGACGAGCCTCTCGAAGGTCAGGGCTACCCAGCTCATGGCAGTCAGGAAGGCCCTCAGGGGCCACGCCGAGGTCTTCGTGGTCAAGAACAAGCTCGCCGTCCTGGGGCTGAAGAAGGCCGGAATCAAGAACGCCGACCAGCTGCTCTCCCACCTCACTGGCCAGAACGCGCTGATCTTCTCCACCTACGACCCGTTCAAGCTCTTCCTCACCTTGGACAAGAACAAGGTCTACCTGCCAGCCAGGGCCGGGGACAAGGCCCCCGAAGACATCGTCGTCCCCGCAGGCAACACCAGCCTGCCGGCGGGCCCGGTCCTCAGCGAATTCAGGGAGGCGGGCATAGCGACCAAGATCGAAGGGGGAAGCATCTGGGTCAACAAGGACTCGGTGGCAGCGAAGAAGGGCGCTCTCATCACCCCGAAGCTCGCGAGCCTCTTCTCCAAGCTCAACATCAAACCGATCAGGGCGGGCCTCACCATAGCCCTCGCCTACGAGAGCGGCCTGATCTACGCCGGCGACATCGTGGCCATCGACCTCGAAAAGTACAGGCAGAGCCTCCTCGAAGCCCACTCCACCTCCCGGGGCCTCGCGATATTCATCGGATACGTCACCAAGGACACAGCCCCCGACATCCTTGCCAGGGCCTACAGGGAAGCGATGAGCCTCGCAGTCGAAGCTGGCTTCCTCACCAAGGAGACGGCGCCCACGATCTTCGGGAAGGCCGAAGCTGAAGCCGTGGCCCTCACAGCCAAGGCTAAGGAAAAGGGCCTGTCGTAAGAAAAATTCTGTAGTCTTCTTAGCCGAAGAGCGAAGCGAGACCCTGTAGAGCCTCTTCTTCCTTCTTCTCCTCTTCCTTCGGCTTCTCCTCTGCCTTCGCCGCCGGGGCTCCAGGAGCCGCCGCAGCAGGGGCCGCGGCCATGGTGGCCGCGTTCTTCAGCGCCTCGTCGATGTTTACCTCGCCGAGCGCGGAGGCGAGCGCCTTAATCTTGACCTCGTCCGGTGCCGCCCCTGTCGCCTTCACGACACTCGTCAGGTTCTCCTCGTTGACCGGCTTCCCCATCTTGTGTAGGAGCAGAGCTGCGTAGATGTACTCCATCGCGATTCGAGAACAGGCGGCCTCAGTTCCATATTTAAGAGTTTGAGGCAAAAACGGGGTTCTGTCCAATGTTCGGGTGATGTGAAGGGCTGTCCAACATTGGGTGATGGCTTCCAAGCTATCCTCTTTGGAAGATATTCCCTGAAGAGCAGTCTGTCGAGTTCTGAATAGCCTTCGGAATCATTCCAGTAATATCCACAGGCATAACAAGACTTGAGAGTGAAACGGCCATCCTTCTTTGCGTAGAGGTATCCTTTCCCGCAGTTGGGGCATAACTCGCGCTTCACGGCCTTATTCCCTTGGTCTGCCATTTCTCCAGCAGTTCCTTTAGGAATTTGTTTGTCGTATCGACTTTCTTGGATAGGTTTTCGACCAAAAGTTTCATCTGATTAAGCTCAATGGTAACTTGTCTCACTTCTGCACCGAGCCGAATGGCCTCAATGTCCTTCTGAGGCTCCATCTCAAAGTTTCCCCTTATCCGACCTTCTCTCTTCAATTGAAGAATCATGGAGTAGATTCGTTTCTCTATGGTCGGTTTCTCTGACTCAGGAGTCTCGATTATGTCGGAATACTTGTCCACGAGTTCCCTCAGGTCGACGAATCGCCGGTCGACAAGCTGGACACGGTGAGTAGGGTCGTTGGTATATGTCTTGCTGAGATAACTCACACTATAGATTTGGGAATCCTTCCATCCCTTTGTTTTGAATTGGGTTTCCGTCAAATCATGGACTATCTCCCCTTCAAATTCGTTTTTTTCAGAGGTATTGAGAGTAATTAATTTGTTGTTATAGGCAACGGTGAACTTCTCCACCAGCCTATGTTTCACATCGTCGTTGAAGTAAGTATCTCTACTTTCGCCCTTGCTCAATCGCCTTCTCTTCTTTTTTGAGTCTCTTCTGCTCCTTAGTCCAAGCCTTGACCGCTTCTGTGAAGGATTCCTTCAGAACCCCCTTCTTGAACCCCTTGGTTTCGTAGGCAGTCCTTCGGAAATCCTCATCCGTGTCCTTATCCAAGTCGAAGATTTCCTTTACCGTCTGCTTTTCCCCTTCGGCTTTTGCGTTCAT
>JACQFO010000001.1 GCA_016200025.1 Nitrososphaerota archaeon | reverse complement strand
GAGCTCGGCGCGCAGCTTCTCCGCTCCCCTTCCCAGCCCGTCCAGCTCCCTTACGTCGCCCCTGATCTCCCTCCCGACCTCGGCTGCGTTCTCTGCCGCCGTCTTGTAGTCCTCCACCCGAAACGCCCTGCGGAGGGTCTGCAGTCGGATGTCCGGGGTCATCGAAAGGACCTCCTTCATCGCCTCCTGCGGCGTATACACCGCATACCTGAAGATCAGGCTCTGAGCCTTGGGGTCGGGCGCCTCGTTGAATTCGAGCACTTCGAGGACCCTCTCCTTCAACTCCCTCGGCGAGAGGTTGAGCGTCTCTCCGGGGGTTTCTAGATACCCGTCAGTCTGGTGGACAGAACCTCCCTTCCTCTCCAGACCCCTTCTGATCTCGAATCCCTTCCCCTCGACCTCAAACTTCAGTCGGACCCCGCCCTCCTGCTCGCCGAGCCTCAGGAGAGACGACCCAGTCTCAGACCCAAGCCCGAAGAGGGCGAATTCGATCGCCATCAACATCGTCGATTTGCCCGCCCCGATGTCCCCTTCGAGCAGAGTCTTTCCGAGGGGCAGCGCCAATTTCGCCCTCCGATGGCTCCTGATGTTCCTCAGTTCCAGCTCTTTGATGATCAGTCCAACTTCTCCATTCCTTCGATTCCGAGCGCTCTCTTCCCCGCCCCAACCATCCTGGCCGTGTAGTCCCTCTTCGACTCCCCAAGCTTAGCCTGCTGTCTGAGGAGCCTCAGAAGCTCGGCCCCCGTCTCCGCACCTCTCTCTCCCCTCAGAGACTCCGACGAGACGCTCACCCTCCCGACCTCCCTTCGTAGAAGGGACTTCTCCAGAGCCGCCGGGTCCAATCCCTGCGCAGTCCGCTCGGAGGACTCCTTGGAGGTCAGAGAGTTGCGGTTGATGTACGCGTGAATCGCCCCGCGTCCCACGAGGCCAGCCCTGATGGCCCCAAAGTCAATGTCCGAAGGCTTGCCCCCAGCCAGCACCCCATAGACACGAATCACCACGAGCTTCCCGTCCACGTCCACTCGCTTCAGGTCGTCAGAGATCATCCGGCCGGCTTCGCCCGAATTTCGCCCGGTCGCGTCATATTCCCTGAAGACCCCCGCGAAGCTGTCCACCGGGACGAACCTCTGCGTTCTGACCCGGTCATCGAACTCGACAAGATAGAATCCTCTCCTCTCTCCCTTGGCGGTCTCCTCCAGGTCGCGCCCATACCCGGTGAAGAGGGGACCTGGGAAGACGATGCGGTCATGGCCGTCCAGCCTGTACTCGCCCCTCTGGTGGATGTGCCCTCCGGCGTAGTAGTCGAAGCCTCTTGGCAGCATGTCGATCCCCACCGTCTCCATCTCGCTCAGTTGCTCGGGCTTCAGCTCGGTTATTCCGCTGTGGAACGCGAAGACCTTGAACCCATCCTCTGCCTCCAGGGACGCCCTGTCCAGGATGTCGTAGTACCTGCTTTCCAGTCCGATCTTCCTGGCCGAGATCCCAGCAAGCTTCGCGCCAGTCTTCTCGTCGATGAACACCGGTAGCTTCAGGCCGCCCCCGGAAAAACCAGGCCTGAACAGGTTGGTGAGGATCCCCGCTGTGTTCAGGATGTCTATCACAGAAGTCCCGTTCGGCGTGTAGTCGTGGCTTCCGTAGATTGCGTAGATTGGAATCCCATGCTTTTGCAGTCGCATCATGCTCTTCAGCGCCGAGTCGACCACGCCAAGGTCGGGAATCCCAACGTGGAACAGGTCGCCGCAGATCAGGACGAAGTCTACGCCTGCTTCGACGCACTTCGCCATCGCGGCGTCAAAGCTGTGTAGCTCGAGTCTCTGGAGGTTCGGTTCCCTGTGCGCCCCCAGGTGCGCGTCTGCAAGATGGGCAAACTTGTGCAACGCTCGTTTTCCCGACCGAATCGTCAGTTAAACCATGTGCCAGGGAATCGCCCACTTCCCAGGCGGAACAAACCTGTCAAGAGCCCCCGGGCGGAGGGGGTTCGCCCCCCTCCCCGGAGATCCGTTCGACGTGTGCCGGCCGTAGTCCTCCTTCTGTTCTAGGCGGGATTCAGCTTAGCGGCCTACCCTGGTCTCCTGCAGGCGTCTCATCGACCACGTTTGGCCTTGCTCCGCGCGGGTCAGCCGTTTCATCCCGGTTCCCACCGACCTCAAGGTCGCCCTATCATCGCCCAAGATGGGCCGGGTCTCGTTTCTGTTCTGGAGCCAGCCGTCTCCGACTGCGCCTCATGGCGCCGCGCGTCCTGCTGCGAGGGAGGAACTTCCCCAGGAGGTCCCCGTGGCCCGTCCACCGGCTCGCGTCAGCCTTTGTCCGGCGGCCGCTCCAATTAACCGTTTCTCAGCGCTCGAAGAGCTGGGGGAAATACTCCCTCTCGGCCTGAAGGACCCTCCCCTCCGACCTCGCCTTCCTGTAGGCCTCCAGGGGCTCCTTGTTCAGGGCCTCGAAGTTCGGGCCCCACTTGTAGAGCGCCAGGTACACCTGCGCGTCCTCGACCTCGCCAAGAACGTACATCGTAGCCGAGACCGCCTCCACGGAACTCAACATCCCCGGCACCGCGTAGTTGGTAGGGTTCGCCGCAAGCAGGATCGGGAGCCTCCTGTGCTTCCCGCCCAGCCTCCTGAAGAAGACCTCCTGCGCCTGGTTCCAGGAGCAGTCGTTGACGAGGATGCCCTTCGCCACCTTGTCGGGCGGGGAGAGGACCCTATGTGCAAAGGGGTTGAGCACTATGGTCTTGTCGGAAGCGTGGAATTTTTTCCCTACGCCTTTCGCCAAGTCATTCTGGATCATCTTCCTTGCCGTGCATTTCGTGGGGTCGTCCTGACCCATCTCGAGAGCGAAGACTCCGAACATCTGATTCCGCGCCTCAAGTCGTTCCTTATCTATTGTCTGCTTTGACGATCCCCCAGCCTTTTACGAGAACGTAGCCCCTTCCTCCGCCGAGGACTCTGCGAATCGTCTCCCTCGCGTATGGGTACTCTTTGACAAGTTCGCACAAACGCTTCCCCTTTTGGAAGTGCTCGACACGGATGGAACGGTAGTCCTCCGGCGACACCTTGGCCCTGTATCTTCCCATCGCGTCCCTTATTCCAAAACTCCTCTTCTCCCTCATTAACCTGTCACCTTCCGGGCGAAGGTAAGGTACGTTGATTGCAACCTTGCGGGGGTGCCTCTCTCGTCGTCCAGCGTTGACTTCATCGCCGAAGACTTGTAAAAGCCGGTTCCCAGTGATCCTTCCTTCGTAGTAATCAATGGCGGCTTTCGCTTCAACTTGCTTCTTGCAAAGGAATGGATATATCAACTTCAACATCTTCAGCACGGAATTGAACTCACTGACGGCGACCAGATTCGCATTCCCCGACGCATTCAGGATGTTGCTAGTTCTGACTCTCTGACTTTCTAGAAACGACTTGACGGTTTTGATTTGGTCCCACGACTGGTCGACAAAGATGAGCGAGAGGCTCAACTTGTAGGGTTGATTCGAAGTGTCCGAAATTGCGATTGTCCCGTCTCCGTCGAAGTACCCCGCCACTTGAGCCCAGAGGTGGTACTGCGTCATTGTTGCAGAAGTGGTTCCCGCGATAAAAGGAGCAACGGTTATTACCGCAGGCTTCGCTTAGCAGTGCGATAGGTGGTATTTCGACAATTGCCGATGGCCTTTGTATTAATCAACGCAGATTTGGGGGCTGAGGAGGATCTTCTCAAGAAACTAAGGGACATCCAGAACGTGAAGGACGTCTATGTCGTCTACGGCGTCTACGACATCGTCGCAAGGGTAGAAGCCGACACCATGGAGAAGGTCAAGGAGACAATCACCTGGAACATCCGCCGGCTCGACAAGGTGAGGAGCACCCTCACGATGATTGTCGTCGAAGCCTAAGCGAACCAACCCCTTCCTACGTTAAAATAACTCGCGAATTCCAAGGCGACCATGCGCTGCCTCGTAGGGCTTGACGACACGGACTCCTCCAGGGGGTACTGCACCACCTACCTCGGCTACAGGATCGCCATCGACCTCAAAGACGTCGCGACGGTCCTCCCCTACCCAAGGCTCGTCCGCCTCAACCCCAACATTCCTTTCAAGACCCGAGGGAACGCGGCCGTCTGCCTTCAGATTGAAACGCCCGACCCCGACCTTGCCTACGAGCGCCTATGCTCGAAGGTCGCCCAGTTCTCGGACGTAGAAGGCGGCGCGAACTCCGGCCTGGTCTTCCTCGAGGACCAGAGCCTCACATCATTTTTCGAACCTCTCTACCTGGATGCCCTCTCCGGACTTGTCAGCCCCCGCAGGGTCGCCCGCCTCCTCGGGGAGCACCGCGTCAGGCACTTCGAGCTCGGCAACGGCATGGGGATGGTCGGGGCCGCCAGCTCTCTGGCCTTCGACGAACGCTTCGACCACACCTATGAGCTCATCGCCTACAGGCTCAGGAACTCCTGGGGCACCGCACGCGTGCTGGACTCTTCCTCCGCGAAAGCGATGGACGCGGCCACTTTTCCTAAGACATTCAACAATTACGACCACCAGAAGCGCAAGGTTCTCCTCGCCCCGCACGGCCCGGACCCGGTTTTCGCGGGGGTCAGGGGCGACTCCCCTTCCACAGTCCTCGGCGCCTTCGGCCTGCTGCGCCACGAGGAGGAGCTAGAAGGGCACATGGTCTATCTCTCCAACCAGCACACCGACGCCCACCTCCAGAGGGAGCTGGAATGGAAGGCCTACTCGTCGGGCTGGACCAAAGGCAGGGTCTCGGACGTCCGCGTTGGCCCCGGCGGCCACGCATACTTCACCATCCTCTCCGACGGCGCGCCCCTTCCGTGCGCCGCCTACGAACCCACCGGCGACCTGAGGAGGTCCGTGGCCCTGTTACGCTCGGGGGACAGGGTCAAGGTCTATGGGGGGGTCAGGCGCCCCAGCTCGAGGCATTCCAAAGTCCTCAATGTCGAGAAGTTCGAGTTCGTCTCTCCAGGGACGAAGTCAAAGCCTGTTCTTTATCCCGGCACCTACATCGCCTCGCCCAGGGCCAACAGGCACCTGACGAAACCCCTTGTCCGCTATGGCCAGGAAAATCCCGGCCTTCAGTCGCCGGAGCTCTCGGGATGGCTTTCAGGCCCGGCTATCGAGGCCCAAGTGCCTGCCTGAAGTCTTCCACCAGGTCTTCCTTGTCCTCTATTCCCACCGAGAACCTGACGAGCGTTTCGGAGATCCCGGTCCTCGCCCTCTCCTCCTTCGTCAGCTGGGTGTGCGTCATCGTGGACGGCTGAGAAACCAGCGACTCGACGCCGCCCAGGCTGGCGGCCAGCATGACCACCTTGAGCTTCTCTGTCAGCCTCCTGGCGTCCTCAATGGTTCCCTTCAGCTCGAAGCTCATCATACCTCCGAACCCCTTCATCTGCCTGCTCGCCAATCCGTGTTGAGGGTGTTCCCTGAGCCCCGGGTAGTGCACCACCCTGACCTTCCTGTGCCCAGACAGGAACTCCGCAAGGGCCATGGCGTTCTCGTTCTGGGCCCTGACCCGCAGGGCCATGGTCTTCATCCCCCTGAGCACTAGCCACGCGGCGTGGGGGTCCAGGGTCCCTCCCAGGTCCCTCCTGAGGTGCTTGATCCTGTCGATTGTCTCCCTGTCGCCCGCGACTGCGCCCGCGATCACGTCCGCGTGCCCGTTGAGGTACTTCGTCGCGCTGTGCAGGACCACGTCCGCCCCCAGCTTCACGGGCTTCTGGTTGATCGGCGAAGCAAACGTGCTGTCGACGAGTAGCGCCGCGCCCACCGAGTGGGCAATCTTCGCGGCCTTCGCGATGTCGACGAGCTTCAGCGTCGGATTGGTCGGGCTCTCCACGTAGACCAGCTTGGTGTTCGGCCTCAGGGCCCGCTTCATCGCAACCGGGCTCGTAGTCTCGACCAGGGTGGTCTTCACCCCAAACCTGGGCAAGATGCTGCTCATCAGCTGGAACGTCCCCCCGTACAGGTCGCTGATAGCCACCGCGTGGTCCCCCGCCTTGAGGAACGAAAGCACCGACGTCGAGATGGCGGCCATGCCCGACGAGAAGAACGCAGCGTCCTCCGTGCCTTCGAACGAAGCCAGCTTCCTCTCCAGCCTGACCGTGGTTGGGTTGTCCCACCTGGTGTAGACAAACTTCCCGCTCTCCCCGGTGACTGCCTTCCTTGCATCCTCTGCCTTTGTGAACGCGAAGGTCGCAGTCTGGTAGATGGGGGTTATGATGGAGCCGGATTCCGCGTCGAAGGGCTCTGCTTCGTGGACCGACCTCGTCGATTCCCGGGGCACGTTAGCGACCGAAAGGCGGCTCTAGATAAGCAGCGCACACGACCTCTGGCATCGGCCGGCTCAGTCCTTCCTTCGGCCGGTCCCAGGATCACGCCTGAAGGTCCAGAATCGGACCTTGTTGACAGGGTCGACGTCCTCCAGGAGCAAATCAAAGCCATTCTTCTTGTAGAAGGGAACGTTCCTCGGTTGGGCCGTTTCGAGATAGCAGGGCGTCTTGTCTCTCTCCGCCTCCTCAAACATGCGAGCCAAGAGTCTGCTCCCCAGCCCCCTCCCCGACTTCGCCGGGTCGACGCCCACGACCATCACGTACCAGTGGTCCCCTCCTGCGTCGCGCTTCCGGAACTGCTCCGCATACGAGGTCACCCGCCTGAACCGCCCGAGGGCCTCTTCACTATCGCTCCAAAGTGGTAGACCAGGAACTTCTCCCTTGAAGTGGCGTCTGGGAACATGCAGGAGGCAAGCGGGTCATCTCGGAAGGCCCTAGCGAGAAGATTGGAAGCTTCTGAAATCTGGTCCGCGCGAAGCTCGTTGACGTTTGTGGGCACGAAGACGTCGGCACGATTCTTAGATTTGACCTTTCTTGAAAGTAGCGAGGGGAGGATTTTCAGGTGTCGGTTCGACCCGACGCCATTTGAACCTCCGCTCTGCGGGTCTCTCGCGGAATTTCCGTTATGAGCCCGCCGGGATGTACCTAGCCCCCTTGTGAGGGACTGGCTTCCCCACCTCGCTTCAGAGACGCTTCGAAGTCTGGGCCTTATATTCTTCTCGCAGTTCGCAGCCTTGTCGGCTGAGGGCATCACTCGAAAAACTCGGCAGAAGGAATTCTGCCCCTGATGCTTCCACAATCTCCGAAGACTTCAAGGATTCTCTCTGCGCGACATCTCTTCGAGGGCTCGGTCAGATGTGGAGCGATGATACGCAGTATCCTGATAGCCTTCAGCTCCGAAGCCTGTGCGTACCAACCCAGCAACAATCCATGGTCTCTGCGAGGATACGGGTTCACGCCCATGATTCTGCAGGCCTCGATGATTATTTCTTTGGTGGTGCAATAAAATTCTGATTCCGGGGTGTGCAGTCCCTCGACTTCTCCCATAGTGAACGTGAATGAATCCTTCTCCATCGACCAGACCCGTAAGCCATCCAACTTCATACGGGTCCTGATTGCCAAGAGGGAATTCGGTCGTGCGAAGGCAGTCGCCGTGAGGTAATAAGCAGCCATCGTCGTCGTTAGTTTCAGCCCAGAGAAACCGGGTTCGGCATGCACGCGCACCTGTGATACGAGCAGCAACTGCACCTGCCACAGCTTTCGTAGTCCCTGTGCCTGCAGGACCTGCAGATGCAAGCGGCCATGTGTCCGCTCCCCTAGCCACTCGCTTTAATCTTGTCGAAGATCAGGGCTTCCGGGTCCTGCCCAAGCTCCGACCTGACCCGCTCCCTCAGGGCCAACAGCCTCGGCACGTCGTGCCCCTTCCTGACGAACCTCTTCACCTCTTCCTCGAAGGGCCTCACCCTGTCGGCGTCGACCATCTTGTCAGCGAAGCAGACCACCGCTTCCTCGGTCGTCCTTGGGACGTATCCCAGGTCTGGAAATCCCAGGGCTTTCGCCTCCTCGGGCGAGATACCCGCCCCGACGTGCCTGCGAACAATCAGTAGGACGTCCTGGTCGACCCCTTCATCCTTCAGGATCTCAGACCCCTCCACGCCGTGCCTCACAGTCTGCGTCCTGGTCCTGCCGATGTCGTGGAGCAGCGCCCCGGCGAGGATTGCTCCCGAGTCCACCTTTTTTCCCCGCCTCTTCAGCTCCTCTGCGAGTATCATAGACACCTTCGCCACGGTCTTGCAGTGCCTGATGGTCGCTTCGTGGCTCCCGTATTTCCTGTGAAGTGCTAGGGCCTCCTCCTCGGAGGGCCTCACTTCACCAGTTCCTCTTCCAACTGCTTAATCTTCCAGCGGAGGGAGGTCTTCAATTCTGTGTTGTCAAGCCTGTTCAGCGACTTGCCGCAGGTCGGGCACTTGAAGAAATTCTCCATCGCATCTTCGAAGGTCCGGGTGAGGCAGGTGGTCGTCCCGCAGAAGTAGAACTCGTGCATCTCCTCGTAGTCGAGCCTCTGCTTCAACCTGTTCAGGACCTTCTTCCTCTGAGTCTGGATGAACCCGTCGGTCTGGTCCCTCTGGGCCTTCCACCTGTACACGAACCATCCCCTCTTTGGGTCCCTCACCCTGACGCCCGTGATCAGGCTGCGGCCGAAGAGGTCGTAGAGCGACTTCCTGACGGTCTTGATCTTCAACCCCGTCGCCGATGCGATTTCCTCGTCCGTGGCGTTCTCGTTGTTCAGCAGCGCCCTTGCTACCCTGACGTAGTCAGGTCCGCCGATGAGTCCGGCTACCTTCACAAATGTGTCCTCGTATTCTATCTTCATGTTTCGACGACCCTCTTGCCCCGGGCCGAAGGCAGGATCCGAAGCCTACTTTTCTGAAACGTCCTCTTAAGCTCTTCTCCACCCTGCATCTCATGCAATACTATCGCCAGGGCCGCGATCTCCGAGTGGGGCTGAGACGTCACAGAGACGTTGAAGTCTGATTCATGATAGACTCTTCCCGGCACCTTGGGGCCCCCGACGACCACCAGGACCTTTTCGAGGTTTCTAAGTTCAGCCGCCTTCTCCTGAATGGGGATGCCGTACATGGTCAGGTGCACCACCGCCCTCCCCTCCTCCCTCGCCTCTTTGAGGACCTTCCTCCACGGCGACCCCAGGATGACCTGAAAGTCTCCGCCCCAGGTCCTGTTCACGTCTGCCAGGGTCCCTGTCACGTCCTTCTCCGCGTCCTCCAGGTAGATCGCTTCAGCTCCGAGGGCCCTGGATACCAGGCATAGATGGGTCAGCGTCCTGTCGTCCCTCACGTACCTCTGTCCCACTCGGAGGACTCGGATGCTCCTCTCCATCTCAGGTCCCAGCCGCGCGTCTAGGTGAAGCCCGCGGCCACCATCATCGCCAGGACAAAGAACAGGAGGGAGATGGCGATCAGAGAGCCCTGCCTCGCGCGTTTCGCGTATTTCATCAACTCGGGAGGAGGCGCCTGCTGGCCGCCCTGGATTACTGAGTTGGCGATTTGAATCACTTTCTTGAACGATGGCACGGTCACGGAGAAGACCACTGCCGACGTTATCAGGGCCACTACGATCCCGGTCGTGACGTCCAGCCCCTGGGGGCTTGTCGTCAGCCATGCATAATCTCCGTCGGAGATGACGTAGAGGAGAAGAAGTCCGAAGAGGAAGGTAGTCCCTATCATCGCTTGCACGAACGTAAGGATCTTTGGCAGGACCTTCGCGTTGAACTCCAGGCTCGCCGCGGGCGCAAGCTTCCTCACGTTGGGACCGATTATGAAGGTGATGAGCAGACCACCGCCTAGCCAACCGACTGCGGAGAGTATGTGCCCGTAGGCGAGGACGGCTATGAGTATCGAAGAGACCAAGGTCCTCCGCTGGACAGTTTCCGTATTTAAGTCGGCGAGCAGACGCCAAATCTCTTTTATCGTCAGACCAGCGTCGCGGACCGATTGGACACGCCAGGTGAGAACCGCCGCCTTTCGATCATGGTGGACTACATCTTCGGAAAGGGGGTGAGCAGGGCCCTCCCCAAGGATGGGATGAGGTTGGTCTATTCGAGGAGGTCCGGCAGGGTGAAGCTCGTCTTTCACGGCCACAAGCTCGTCGCGACAGTGAAGCCCAGCGGTGCCATGGCCCTCACGGTCTACGGGGCCACTCTCCTCGCCAGAAGCTCGAGGTTCAAGGAGAACTTCGTGGAGGTCGCGCCCGAGACGGAGGGGTTCGTCAGAGGGGGCAAGTCAGTCTTCTGCAAGTTCGTAAGGTCCGCAGGAAAGAACGTCTACCCGAAGGGCGAGGTAGCGGTCGTGGACGGCAAGGGAAAGGTGCTGGGGGTCGGGATGGCGGTCATCAATGGCAGGCACATGAAACTGTTTAAGTCTGGGGTGGCTGTTAAGGTCAGAGACGGTCTGGAAAGATGAAGATGGACAATCGGAACGCAAGGCGTATGATGGACAGGATGGGGATCGACATGAAGGAGATTCCTGATGTGGAGGAAGTCATCATCAGGGCCTCTGGGAAGGAGATGCACATTACGAACGCCACCGTGTCGGAGGTCAACGCCCAGGGTAACAGGGTCTTTCAGGTCATTGGCGAAGTCGAGGAGGTGGAGGTCGAGAAGAAAGCCTTCAACGAGGAGGACGTCCTCCTGGTGCAGCAGCAGGCGGGCGTGAGCAGGGAGAAGGCGGTGGCAGCCCTGGAGCAGTCCGATGGCGAGGTCGCCCGGGCCATACTGAAGTTGACTTCGTAGGGTCCCACATAGCACAGAGAACGCTAATGAGCTCTAGGTCATCGCGAGAATTGCATGTCCCTGCTTGGGATTATCTTGGTGGGAGTGGGTGCATTCCTGGCAATCTATCCATTTCTGGATAGTGAGAACCACCGATGTCACGGCTTGGGATTGGAAAGAAATGCTGAATGAATTCCTCGGATGGGTCGCAATGCTCATCGGAACCCTCGCCCAATTCCTTTTCCTGGGCTTCTAAATTCTGGCCGTCCCCCGGCTTCTGACGTCAGAGGCCTCACAAACTCGAGAACGTTTAATTACGCAAACCAGTGGCAGACGAAAAGGCTGTTTCAATGAGTTCGGCCATCCAGGACACAATCAAGGCCCTCGTGGAGTTCGAGGCCGAGCTCGAGTCGGCAAGACTGGAAGCCGTTGATTCAAAGAAGAAGGTGGTCAAGGACGCAGGAGACTGGGCAGCCTCCGCCAAGTCTTCGGCATTATCGAAGGCCCAGCAGTTCGCCTCCGAGCGCATCGCCAAGGCGAAGGCAGAGGCAGAGAAGCAGGCAGAAGCGATCAGGGCAAAGGGCCAGGCCGACCTGAAGAACTTCGAGAGTTCGATCTCTCGGAGGAAGACGAAGGCCGCGGAGTACGTCGTCGGACGTCTGCTCGGAGTCCAACAATGAAAGTCGTAGCTATTGGAGGGAAGGCCTTCGTGACAGGGTTCGTCCTCTCCGGCGTGAGCGGAGAATATGCCTCTTCATCCTCCGCCGCCCTTGAGAAGATCAGGAAGCTCGTCCAGGACCCGAAGGTGGGTTTGATCATGGTCAGCGACGACGTTGCCACGCCGATCTGGGACGAGCTCGCCGCAATCAAGTCTAAGAAGGCGATCCCGCTGATTTACGAGGTCCCCGGCCCCGGAAGCAAGAAGGAGAAGGTGGAGTACAGAGCGATGCTGAGGGCGATACTAGGAGTCTGAGACGGTTGAGCAAAGCCGCCACTGATACGCTGGAAAAGGTGTCAGGAGAGTTCGAAGCTGAGGTCCTCTCCGACTTGGCGGACGGGAAGACCCAGGCTCTCGCCAAGATAGAGGCCGCCCGGAAGGAGACCGGAATGGCGGTAGCAAAGATCCTCGAGACGAGCGTCAAACAGTCTGAGTCTCTGAAAAGGCAAATCATCGGCGCGGCGGAGCTTGAAACAAGGAACGCACAGCTTAGGTCCCTGGAGAGGGCTGTCAACGAGGCCTTCGACACGGCGATGAAAGAGCTCTCGGGTTCCCTAGGGGCCCAACAGGAGAAGTCTATCTTTCAACTTGTGGAGGAGGGCTTGGAAGTGATCGGGCCCAAGGCCGCGGTCTATTGCAACTCGAAGGACAGGAAGGTCGTCTCAGGTGTGGTCCGCAAGCTCAACGGAGGCCAGGTCAAGCTGACCCTAGACGAGAAAGCCATCGATGCCACAGGGGGCGTCGTCCTGACGACCGCGAACGGCTCCGTGAAGTTCGACAACACGTTCGAGGCTCGCATGGAAAGGATGAGGCCCGACCTCAGGAAAGATGTCGCCGGTCTCCTGACCGGCACATAGGTTCAGATGGCGGGCCCCATCTGCATCCCAATTCGTTCCAATCTCTCTAAACATTAAAAGGCTGACAATTTCGACGGTCGAGCAGGTTCTTTCTTGCCAGTCAAAGGGAAGATAGAGTGGATCTCTGGGCCCGCGGTCAAGGCTTCGGGCATGGCCGCTTCGAAGATGTACGAGGTGACGCAGGTCGGCGAGGAAAAGCTGATTGGAGAGGTAATCAAGCTCACCGGCGACATCGCTTTCGTCCAGGTCTACGAGTCGACCAGTGGCCTCCGACCAGGCGAGCCGGTGCTTGGAACAGGCCAGCCGCTCTCCACGACCCTCGGCCCCGGAATGATCGGCACGATCTACGACGGCCTCCAAAGACCCCTTGACGTCATAGCCAGGAAGGCCGGGGCCTTCATCACCAGGGGAGTCACAGCCAACTCCATCCCGTTCGACAAGGACTGGGCCTTCACCCCCTCCGTCAAGAAGGGCGATGAGATTGAAGGAGGGAGCGTCCTGGGGACGGTCCCGGAAACACCACTCATCGAGCATAGGATCCTCGCCCCTCCCACCATGCCGAAGGTCAAGGTCAAGGAGATGGCGAAGGCAGGAAAGTACAAGGTGGACGAGAAAGTGGTCTTCGCAGAAGACAAGTCGGGCAAGAAGCACGAGCTGATGCTCTACCACAAGTGGCCGGTCCGGACTCCCAGGCCCACCCGCGAGAGACTCGACCCCGAGATCCCTCTTATGACCGGCCAGAGAGTCATCGACTCCTTCTTCCCCATGGCCAAGGGCGGAACGGGCGCCATCCCGGGCGCCTTCGGGACGGGCAAAACGGTGACCTTACACTCAGTGGCGAAGTGGGCCGACGCCCGCGTCGTCTTCCACATCGGCTGCGGCGAGCGCGGCAACGAGATGACCGAAGTCCTCGTCGAGTTCCCCGAGCTCATCGACCCGAAGAGCGGCAGGCCCCTCATGGAGAGGACGATCCTCGTCGCCAACGTCAGCAACATGCCCGTCGC
>JACQFO010000131.1 GCA_016200025.1 Nitrososphaerota archaeon | reverse complement strand
GAGGTCGATGGTGACTCCTCTTTCTCTTTCGTCCTTTAGCTGGTCGAGAACCCAGGCGTACTTGAAGGAGTCGCCAGACCCGGTCTTCTCGGACTCCTTCGCGAACTCTTCGATCATCCTGTTGTCCACTACTCCCATGTCGTAGAGGAAGTGGCCCATTGAGGTGGACTTGCCGTGGTCCACGTGGCCGGTGACTATCAGGTTAAGGTGAGGTTTATTCGCCACTCTCTGTCACTTGTTACAAGAAACCACCCCTTCGGATTATATTTAAGCGTAGTGCCGTGAAAGCGGATTATTCGATTGGTTGGCCGCGGAATTGTCCCAGCCCCCGTGTTCGCCTTGACGAGCGAGACCCGGTGGAGCAGCCAATCCGAAGTGATGACCAATTCTGAAATAACACGGCTGCGGCTGGACCCGCGATGGGGCGGCTAGTCACATTCTTCCGCCATTGCCCGTCCTGCGGGAGGCGATACCATGTTCGCCTGGAAGGCGAGAAGCTGGCGGGGTCAGAGGTGCAGGAGGGGCAGGTCGTCAGGAGGCACAGGACCCCACGTAGCGGACTACAAGGAGGTCTGAGAGTCATCGTAGCCGGGCGGTCCAGTGGTCTTCAGATCGGGGCAGGGATAACTGAACCTGCCCAGGTGGTGGTCGAAGTCTACGAGCTGACCTACAAGTGCGAAGCCTGCGGGCACGAATGGAAGGAGAGTCGCAAGGAAGTGGACGAGATCGGGGGCGGAGAGGAAGGGAGATACAGGGGCGACTGACCGCGGGCGTGACAAAAGGAAAACAGTGCGCGCTTCAAAGAAACAGGGGCATCGGCTGAGACAGCGGCCTTGGCCGCAGAGATTAGCTCAGCTCGATGACATGTAGCTCCAGAGGAATATGCCAACGAGCATCACCACAGAGCCTGCGAAGCCTGTGATCAGTGCTCCGGCTGCATCCGCGCTGAGCCCGAAACTTCTGATGAAGGTGAACACGGGTTCCCTTACGAGCCAGGCGAAGAAGCCCAGGGCATAGCCCAGGAGCCAGAATCCGACTAGGATTGTTTTCCTTCCCATGCTGTATCGATGATACGGAAGGAGGCAAAAGTCGGTAAATGGAGGGAAGATAGGATTACTTTACGCAGTAGTTGAATTGTTTAGACGAAAAAACCGGCCAGGGACAGGGCGTAGGTGGTCGCGATGCTACTGCAGACCCCCAAGCTAAGGAAGACTGCGCTTTCTACGTAGTCCTTCCGGTCCCCTTTGAGGTAAACGTCGCTTATGCACCCGCGCAGCAGGCTCCCGAAGATCGAACCCGGGTCTGGAGGCAATTTCAGACGCCCCCAAGGAGGCCCCTGGCTAGATAACGATTGTGGAGCCCGGCTCGCGATGCGGACCATGCGGGCGTGTCAACTAATCGCGACCTAGGGGAGGATTGATATACCGAGTCGGAAACACGAGTTCGGCAAAGGCCACCCCTTTGCCACAAGGCTTCCTCTCCAAACTGAAGTCAGCATCAAGCGTGTACACGTTCAGGGACTTCATCCTCCTCCCTGGCAGGAGCGAGGCCGAGCCCAAGGACATCGACCTCTCTTCGATGCTCACGAAGAACATCAGGCTGAAGGTCCCGCTGATCTCGTCGCCCATGGACACGGTAACGGAGTGGAGGATGGCCCTCGAGATGGCGAGGCTCGGCGGGGCGGGCGCGATACACAGGAACATGTCGACTGAAGATCAGGTGGCACAGGTGAAGAAGACTAAGGCAGCGAAGGAGGACGTGGTCAGCTCGGACAGCAAGGGAAGGCCGCTGGTGGGGGCCTCGGTCTCGCCTCTGGACCCGGAGAGGTGCAGGGCCCTCGACAGGGTCGCGGACTTCCTCATCGCCGACGTGGCGCACTTCCACAACTCGAAGATCATAATGGCAGCGAAGAAGCTCCTCCCCAACCTCAGCTCCGAGTTCATAGCCGGGAGCGTGGGGACGAGGAAGGCGGTCTTCGACATCGTCGACGAGCTGCCGAGGGTCGACGGCTTCAGGGCGGGCATCGGGTCGGGGTCGATCTGCATCACATCTGAGGTGACCAGGGTGGGGGCGCCGACGCTCTTCGCAGTGGCCGAAGTGGCGAGCGGCGTGTCGGAGAGGAGGCTCAGGCTGCCGGTCATAGCGGACGGCGGCATCAGGGGGCCCGGGGACGCGGCCCTGGCGATTGCGGCAGGGGCGTCGACTGCGATGCTGGGCTCGATGCTGGCCGGGACGGACGAGTCGCCGAGCAAGGTTGTGTTGAGGGAGGGGAAGAAGTTCAAGATCCACAGAGGGATGGCGAGCGCCGCTGCGAGGAAGGTCAGGTTCGCCTTGGACAGGTACAGCGTGCCTGCGAAGGGGCTCGACGAAGGAGTGGAGGCCTACGTGCCCTACGTGGGGAGGGCGGAGGACGTGGTCAAGAGGATGGACAACGGTCTGAGGGCAGCGTTCGGGTACGCCGGGGCGAGGGGCGTCGCCGACATGTGGAAGGTCGCTTCATTCGGGCTGATGAGCCCCATAGGCGCCGGGGAGCTGGGGGCGCACTCGCTGGAGCTCAAGAGGTAGGGCCTTGGAGGCGGAGCTCGCCGGGGGGATCGGCGTCCTCGACTTTGGGGGCCAGTACGCGCACCTGATCTGCAGGAGGGTGAGGGCGCTGGGGGTCTATGCCGCGCTCCTGCCTCACGACACCACGTCTGAGGAGCTCAGGCTCATGGGTGTCGTGGGCGTGATACTCTCGGGCGGGCCAGCGAGCGTCTACTCCGACGGGGCACCTATGGCGGACCCGCTGCTCTTCGAGGGAGGGCTCCCGGTCCTCGGGATCTGCTATGGTTACCAGCTTCTGGTGAAGGCCCACGGGGGAGAGGTTGTGAGGGCGGGCCGAAGGGAGTACGGGAGGTCGAGCGTGAAGATAGTCGAAAGGGAGGGGCTCTTCGAGGGCGTGAAGGCGGAGAGGTTGGTGTGCTGGATGAGCCACACTGACTCGGCGACGAGGATACCGGACTCGTTCACTGTGATGGCGTCCACGGAGGGGTCGCCCTATGCCGCTGTGCGGCTCGCAGGGGGCAAGCAGTTCGGCGTCCAGTTCCACCCCGAGGTGTCGCACACCGAGGAGGGGCAGACGCTGCTTTCGAACTTCGTCATCGGGGTCTGCGGGGCGAGGAAGAACTGGAGCATGGAGGGGTTCCTGAGGAGGTCGGTGGAGACGCTCGGTGCGCTGGAAGGGGACGTGCTCTGCGCCGTGTCGGGCGGGGTCGACTCGTCGGTGACGGCCGCGCTGCTGAGCAGGGCGGTGGGGAAGAGGCTCCACTGTGTGTTCATAGACACGGGGCTGCTGCGCTCGGGCGAGGCGGAGTACGTAGGCAGGTTCCTAGGGGAGGACATAGGCGTGGACCTCGAGGTGGTGGACGCGTCAGAGGAGTTCCTCTCTGCGCTCAGGGGAGTGCAGGACCCGGAGGAGAAGAGGAGGATAGTGGGCAAGGCCTTCGCCGACGCCTTCGAGAACTTCGCCAGCAAGGAGGGGCCCTTCGCGCACCTGGCCCAGGGGACACTGTATCCCGACGTGATAGAGAGCGGGAGGTCGACGGGGCCCGCGTCGGTCATCAAGACGCACCACAACGTGGGAGGGCTCCCGAAGGGATTTTCGATGAACGTGGTGGAGCCGCTGAGGGAGCTCTACAAGGACGAGGTGAGGGAGCTCGGAGGCCTGCTGGGGCTGCCGAAGAAGGT
>JACQFO010000009.1 GCA_016200025.1 Nitrososphaerota archaeon | reverse complement strand
TTTTGCAGGTACACGGCCGCGGCCGCCACGGAGACGGCGAGGACCGCGACCAGCGCTATTGCCGCGACGTATGTTTTCTTCATGGACGCACGTTGGGCCCCGGGGGTGATTAGGAACCACGAGGAACAGGCGTTCCCGAACGGGTTGGAACGCTGACAAGACAGTTTCAGGGTACCCGGCTTCGCATTTGTTCGAACAGAGCCTCTGCGTTATAGGGCTCACGCCAACTCACCGAGGAAGTTGGGCTGCGGACAATGACGGCCTCTTGGCCGCCGTATCACTGGCTGGTAAGTCCGGAGATAGGGCCCGTAGCCAAGAACTTCTGGCGTGTGAAATTCGACCAGCATGACCTCGAGATGTACGAACGGTTCCTCCGCATCCTTAGGTTGTCGAAGGATGGCCGCACGGCGCAGGAGATAGGGAGAATTCTCGGCATGAACAACGTCGGGAAGTTCTTGACTGGAAAGAAGATGTCCTTCTTGACGAGGCTCAGAAGTGAAAGTGAAAGGCTCGGCCAGCTGGAGTCTTCATCCCACAGGTGGTTGCCTTCGCGCCTGAAGCCTAGAGGGACTCCCGGCGTCAACTGGGTGGAAGTCCCGACTGCGCCCCTCACATTCCAATGCATCAAGACACTCTTGGCTGGAGCAGGGACCGAGACCGGCAAGCTAGGGACTTCGAACTTGAAGTCCTTCGGATTCAGGACCCCAGAGGAGATTGTTGCAGAGAGGACAGACCTCTTCGGATTCTTACTCGGAGCAATCATCGGAGACTGCGGGAAGCGACCGAAGGGAAGCTCAAAGTTCAGCAGCAGGAGCATTTCTTTGGTTCTATCCAAGAACAAGCCAAACAGCTTCAGGTTCGGAGAATTCGTATCGCTTTGTGCGAATGCAAGCTTGGGGCTTGGGATGCACAGGGTCAGAGACTCTCCAATCAGCGACCAGAGATATGGGAAGACAGAATGCTACTGTTGGAACACCGCCGCGTCGCCCTTGACCTCTTGGATATTCAACGAGTGCCTCGGTTTGGCAGAGGGAGAGACGACCACTTATTCCCCGCTTAGGATGGAGTGGATACACGCAATGCCAGACTCCTTCAAGACTTCCCTAGTTCAGGGACTCTCCGAATCAGACGGGTGGCCCAGTCCAAGCGAAGACAAAGTCAGACTTGTCTCCTCGCCAAACACGGCGTTGTTCAAACGCCTACTAGAAGATCTCGGGAGTCATCCGAAGGTCATCCATCAACCACCAGTCGAACTTCTAACAGTGCCAACCGAAGAAGCAAACAGACTCCCCTTCTTCAGCCCTCGAATCGACAGCAATCTCTACAGATCAATGGCGGTATTGGCAGCCGCAAGAAGATGGCCGGGACGAGTCCGCCTATCGGATGAAATCATTGGAAAGCTCATCGAGTTATCCAAGACCACATCAAATGCCAGTGAAGTCTGTTTGAGGCTCGCCGAGACTACCTCAGTCAAGGTCAGCGGAAATACGGTTCGAAAGTACACTCGCAGCTAGGTTGCCTGCCTGACCGTCAGCGTAGCGGACTTTCTAAGTCCCCGTTATGGGCTGGATGGGCAATGGTTCGCCATGCTCTCCGGCCGCACAGCCGCAGCCCTGTACGTGGCCACCGCGTCTTAGAGTACCCCTGTACAGGCCATCTTCTAGCTTCCTTCCCGTCTTGGCTTCCCATGCTTCGATGGGCATGCCGTATTTTTGCTGAATCCTGTCTCTATACCATTCTGGTATTACGTTGAAACTGCAAAATGGTATAATCCTCAGATCTGGCGTGAGGTAGTGTATGTCGCAGCGCTGCAGCCTCTCCTCATCCTGGTTGTACTTGTCCTGGAAGTGCATCATCCCCAGGAACATGCTCTTGAGGTGGAACTGGCCGATCGCGGTGTAGTCGTGCTTGATCAGGGCGTCGGTGAGCAGCTTCGCGAAGCTGAGGCTCTTGGGTTGCTTCTCCTTGTTCACGAATGAGGAGAGCCTGGTGAGGACCTTGGCGGCGACCACGTAGCGGTTGGTGCCGGAGTAGATCTCCTCGCTCTTTTCGTCGAGGTACTCGATCATGCCTGGGATGTCGACGAACTCTGGCAGCGGGACGAGCCTCTTCCTGTCGGGGTCGTTGAAGACGTAGGTCCCTGCGCCGCATGCGAAGTGTATGGAGAGCTCGTACTGCTCCTTCTTGGTGAAGGCCTCTATGAAGCCGGTCACGGGCGAGCACGAGGGCACCGGGAACCATCCGTCCTTCGAAATCTCTCCGTTGGTCTGTTCTTCGATCCTCTCGATGCAGTCTGGAATCGTTATCCTGTACTTCGCCCTCTCGGTCTTGGTCAGCCTGCCGGTGAGCGACACTGGCTGGAAATTGACCGCGTGGACGACTTCGATGTTCTTCTGCCCGAACCGGATGATGTCGCCCAGCTCGTGGTCGTTGATCGACTTTATGACCGTAGGGACGAGGACGACGCCCACTCCCACTCTGCGGCACGCCTCGATGGCGTAGGGGGCCTCCCAGTGGTTCTTCGGGTTCGTCTTAGGAGTGGTCCCGTCGAAGCTCATGTACAGGTTCGAGACTCCGGCGTCCTTGAGCCTCTTCGCGAGTCCGGGGTTGAGGGCCAGGTTGATCCCGTTGGTGTTGAGCTGGATGTGGTCGACTCCCTCTTCCTTCAGGATTCTGATGATGGTTGGTAGGTCTTCCCTGATCGTCGGCTCTCCGCCGGTGATCTGGACCGAGTTGCCGGCGACTGGCCTTTCGGCCTTTAGCGAGCGGCCCATCTCCCTAATCTGGTCGAGGGTCGGCTCGTAGACGTAGGCGCCTTCGAGGCCCTTCTTGACGTAGAAGAAGCAGTACCAGCACGTGAGGTCGCACCTGTTGGTGACTATGATGTTCGAAAGGCCGGTGTGGGAGAGGTGGTTGGAACAGAGGCCGCAGTTTGCCGGGCACGAGCAGACGTCGAGCGGTACGTTCGCGGCGTGGGTGCCCTTGCCGTCCTTCCAATAGCGCGAGAATTTGCTGTACATCTCGTAGGAGCCGAAGTACAGCTCTTCGGTCTCTCCGTGTTCGGGGCAGGTCTTTGTCATCCAGACCTTGGCGTCCCTTTCGAAGACTATCGCCGGGAGGATCCTGTTGCAGTCGGGGCAGATGGACTGCGTCTGGCGGATGAAGTTCCCCTTTGACGACTGTTTCTTGAGTTCTAGACTAACGTCTGCGATTTGAGCCATTACGTATCGACTTTCAGTAACCTCTTTCTGAGTTCGCATATAAGCATTTT
>JACQFO010000125.1 GCA_016200025.1 Nitrososphaerota archaeon | reverse complement strand
AGCTCGACCCCCACCACGCTGGGAGCCCCACCAATCAGACCCCTCAGCTTGTTGGCGTCGATGGCCTTGTCCCCGACTTCTGCGAAGAAGCCCCAGGCGCTGGTGTCGGTGTTCCTCACGTTGGCGGACTCGGACGCGACGAGGTTGACCTTCTCCTGGCTAGGATCCCCGCTACTCCGGCCAGGGCTCCGGGCACGTTTTTCAAGGTCAGAGAACCTACGAAGACCCTGTTTTTCGGGCTGAAGTGGTATCTCATGAATTCCTTCGGCAGCGGCCCCTGACTCATGATTCCTCTGTGGAAGTTCGCTCTCGTCGCTATAAGACTATGCGGGAAATTGTCTGAGAGGTCAGCTGTCTCTCTGAGAGGTACTATCCCTAGATCTTCCCGACTTCTCTGAGCCGTGTGAAGACGTGCCGGTACGCGACCACGCCTACGACTAGAAGAACAATCGAGGTGGCGACCAGAGAAAGGAGGTTGAAGGCCCCGCTCGCGGACGAGCCATTCACTACGGTCCTCAGGGCCTCTGCCCCCTGAGACAGTGGGTTCAGTTCGATGACAGTCAGCAGGTAAGACGGGAAGAACCCGCTCACCAGACTGATGGGATAGGCGATAGTGCTCAGGCTGACCATGGCCGTCTGGACGCCCTCGGCGAAGACGAAGTACCTCTCCCCCGCCTTCGAGAAGAGGTTCAGGACAGCGGCTATACCAGCCAGGCCCATCGACAGGACGAACATTACCGGGATCAGGGCCAGCGTGTATACGGAAACGAGTTGCGGGATGAACGCTGCCGCGACGACTGTGAGGATTCCTGCGTAGATCGCGCCTCCGAGGCCCGCAGACAATAGGTGAGCCCAGACAAGTCCGTTCAGGCTCACTGGCAGGGTGAGGTAGTACTGCGAGACGCCCTCTGTAAGCCCAAGGTGGACTCTCCTGCCGACGTCGAACGAGGCAAAGAACAGGCCAGTCACTATCACACCAGGAACGAAGAAGGTGAAGTAGTCGAAGGTGCCCTGGCTGATCATCCCCCGGTAGACGACCCCCACCACCAGCATGTCGGTGATGTTCAGGGCGATCAGCGTGGCAAGGAGCCACTTCGTCCGGAAGAAGTAGGACAGGTCGACCCGGGCTATCTGCAAGGCCCTTCCCATCTGGCTCACGAGGACTTCACTCCTTCAAGGGTCCGCGGGACGAGCATCATGCCCAGGGCGATCGTCGAAATCCCGACCGCGACCACGACGAACGTTGACACCTGAGGATTGAGCAGGCTGTTCACATCCACGCTCAAGGAGTTCCTCAACAGGTCCCCCCCATAGGTCAGCGGGTTGGCCAGGGAGACGGTGGAGTAGGCCTTGGGCATGAACGCGAGAGGGTAGAGCACCGTGCTGAACCTAATCAGGAGCGCGCTGAGGCCCGCGATGATCGCGCTGTAGATGTCGAAGGACTTGAACGCGATGAAAGACAACGAAATCATGATCCCCATTATGCCCACGCTCATCGCCAGGAGGACGGCGACGGAGCTCAGCAGGACTACGGCTGGCATCCCGTTCAGAATCAGGATCAGCACCAGCGGCGGGCCGACCCTGACCAGGTTGGAGGCAAGGCCCAACAGGACCTGCTCAAGGAAGAGTTCCCCCCGCCTGATGGGTAGGGAAAGTATGTACCTGAGCCTCCCTTCGTGGGCTCCTTCCACGAACCTTCTGCCTGCCCAGGTGCCGACGTTGAACGTCATTATTATGAGAAGACCGGTGCCGTAGTAGAGATAGTAGTCGCTGACCGAGGTCACGAGCTTTGAGATCAGCTGTCCGTACACGAAGTACTGGAAGGCGAAGAAGAGCCAAAGGTAGACCGTCCACGCGATGGAGTCGAATTCCTCTCTGAACTCGAAGCCGAGGAGGAAGAAGAGCTCACGCATTTGCCTGTTTCACGACCACCTTGCCGGTGTAGTGGAGGAACACGTCGTCCAGCGACGGCTCCGAGACCCTTATCGAAGTGACCTTGGCGCCCAACGACTGGACTGAGAACATCATCTGCGGGAGCCAGTCCTCCGACCGGTTGACGAAGACCTTGAGCATGCTCTCCGATTCCTGCAACACCCGGACCGTCCCTGGGACTCCGGTCACGACCTGAAGCATCTGGTCTGAAATTGCAGTCGAGAGTCCAACCTCCACTACGTCTCCTCCGGTGATGCTGTCTTTCAGGGTTCTGAGGTTCTCTGTAACAAGTTCCTTGCCGCTCTTCATGATGCTGATCCTGTCCGCGAGGTACTCGGCTTCTCTCACCTCGTTCGTCGCCACGATGATGGTCGAGCCGGCTTCGCGCAGGGCCCTGATTCTGTCCCAGATCATCCTCTTTCCTTCGAGGTCGACCATCGCCGTGGGCTCGTCGAAGACCGCCACCCCAGGCCTGTGGACGAAGAGCTTCGCCACTTCGAGTCTCTTGCCTTGCCCGCCAGAGAGCTCCATGAACCTCTTGTTCCTCGAAGGCCAGAGGTCGAAGTCTCGCAACGTCTTCTCGACGACCTGCATCTTTTCCTCTCCGGTCAGGCCATAGATGGCCGCGTGGAACGAGAGTATGTGGTATGGCTTGTGCCTCCAGAACCCTCTCGGCTCCTGGAAGGAGATTCCGATCGATTCTCTGACCTTCAGGGGCTGCTTGACGATGTCGTACCCCATCACCTTCGCGGTTCCACTTGTGGGCTTGAGCACTGTCGAGAGCAGGTGAAGCAGGGTCGTCTTGCCCGAGCCGTTGGGCCCCAGTAGGACGAGTATCTCCCCGCGCCTGACGTTCAGGCTCAGGCCGTCGAGGGCCTTCACGTTCCCGTAGGACTTCGTCAGGCCGACTGTCTCCACCGCGTTCTCCAAATTCAATTTCTCCGAAGAATCAGGCCGCCGTCGCTCCTCCGTTATTAACTACTGTGAGTTTCGACGATGTTCAAGCCGAGTGCGGGGGGAGGGATTCGAACCCTCGAACCCCTAAGGGATGAGGTCCTGAGCCTCACGCCGTTGACCAGGCTGGGCGACCCCCGCAGCGACTCGCCGACCCAATCCTACGATTAATAATCTTGCACGGACGAATATGCATCTCAACACTTTCGCCCGTCTCCCTCTCGCCCAAATCTCTCGCTGCGGTCTCCCGCATTAAATGCGCGACAGAGTTGGGCGCCATCAGGATGACGAGACTCCACTATCTGTACGAACAGCAAGGAGCCGGCAGAGAGCGTTTCGTCTATTATTGCTCCAGCTGCGGTTGCGTCCTCAGGGTCAGGCGCGACCTCGGCCCCGCCAGCGAGACGATCGAATCACTGAAGGGACGTTGTCTGGGGTGCGCCCGCCAGCTCGAGGGCAACATAGAATGCAGGCTCGCCCCCGTGCCCGACGAGTGGTCCGACGTCTATCTGAGCACGGCGGCCACGGTCGAAAGGAAGAGCACGCCATTCCGCCCCGCCTCCTCACTGCCTCACTTCTCCCTGGGTTTCCCGCGCCTCGACTCCATGCTCAGGCCTCTCTCCCCCGGGCACCTGATAGTACTCAGCGGCGGCCCGGCTTCGGTCGTGGCCGAGCTCGCGGCGTTCAGGGCCCAGCTCCCGCTCGAGGCAGGCGGCCTCGACTCCGCAGTACTCTTCATCGACGGCGGCAACCGCTCCGACCCATACCTCTTCTCCTCCTTCGCGAAGCAGCGGCGCCTCAAGCCGGCCGCGGCCATGAGAAGAGTGACCACCTGCCGCGTCTTCACCCTCTACCAGCTCGCCGACCTGGTCTCCGAACACCTGGTCCGCGCGGCGGAGGACTATGCGGCAAGGCTCGTGGTGGTCTCCGACCTCCTCGGCACGTTCAACGAGCCCGAGATGGACGAAAGGGAGGCCAGGAGGGTCCTGGCAGCCGTCGAGCAGGGAATCAGCCGGGCGAAGAAGAACTCCCTGGTCATAACGACCCTCGTCTCGCCCAACCAATACGACGACGTTGTCGCATCCTGGGCCGACACTGCGGTCAGCCTTTCGACGTCCAGGGCACAGGTCAGGGCGGAACTCGTGAAGCACGGGAGCAGGCCTCCAGCCGCCTGCACCTTCAAACTGAACCAGCTCCTGAGGCCAAAGCCGAGGTCCGTCCGCTGATGGGACGGACGGTGCCGTCGTTCAGGATAGCCGAAGCCCAGGAGGTCTCGGAGTGGAAGCCCTTCAGGAAGGCCCTCCCCAAGAGGGACAGGGGAGCCTTCGACCAGATGCTCAACTCGGCCAGGCTCTACACGTCCGCCTCCTCGGCCGCGGTCAGGACTTCGAGGTTCGAAGGGATGGCGATGGCTCTGGTCTTCCATCACTACAGGCTGCTCGCGCGGGCGATGGGGGCCTTCTCCGAAATCGCACCCGAGGAGGACCACAGATGACTCTCTCTGACGCGGAAATCATCGAGGAGCTGGACAGCTGGGCCCATTTCTCCGACGCCCTCCGCGCAGAGGACAGGGCCCTCTTCAAGGAGATGCTGAGGCTCTGCTACGAATACTTCCCGGCCATGCAGGCCAGGGAGTCGCCCTTCCCGAGCGAAGCCCTCTTCATGAGCCTCCTGCTGGTGCAGCACAAGACCATCGTCTGGCTCGCGTCGGAGGTCGAGAAGATGAAGGCTGAGAAGGATGAGGGGCTTGATACTTGACCTCTACCCTGGAGAGCCGGGGGAGATGGTCGTCTGGCTCAAGCTGGAGGACGGCGGGACCGCGCGGCTCGTCGATCACTGGTCGCCTTCGATATTCATAGGCGCAGGCCGAAACTCTGACCTCGGAGTCCCGCTGAAGATAGTCGGCCAGGACCTCGCCTGGACGAGGAAGGCCATGAAGTACGAGAGGGTCACGGACCGGGAGAAGTCCGAGGTCGTCGAGGTGAGGCTCAAGGACGCCAGGAGGGTCCAGCAAGTGGCCGGGAGGATAGAGAGGCTCGGGCCGTTCGGGGCCCACAGGCTCTACAACGCGGACGTGCCCCCCAACCAGAGCTACCTCTACGAGCACGACCTCTTCCCCCTCGCCTACTGCGAGGTGGCGCAGAGCGGGGACAGGCTGGAGTGGGAGCTGCGGGACGACGTCTGGGCCTACGACTACGACATCCCCAACCTGAGGAAGGTCGAGGTGGACGTCGACATAGCGAAGGAAGGAAGGCTCGCCCGGTTCACCGACAGAATCGAGGCAGTGAGGCTCAGGAGCGACGGCGGAGAGGTCGTCATCGACGGCGGCGACGAGGGCGACAAACTCCTCGGACTGGTCAGGGCGGTCCGCGACGCGGACCCCGATTTCATCACCTCGAGGGACGGCGACTCCTTCCTCTTCCCCTACCTCGTCAGGCGCGCCGAGGCCAGCGGGCTGGCCGCAGGGCTGTCGCTCGACAGGGAAGGCACGACCATGAAGGTCCCCTCCAAGAAGGGAACGTCCTACTTCAGCTATGGCAGGATCCATTACAAGCCTTCTGCCATGAAGCTCTACGGCAGGATTCACATCGACGTCAACACTTCCTTCGCCTACTCCGAAGCAGGCCTCGAGGGCCTCTTCGAGCTCAGCAGGATATGCCGGATGCCCCTGCAGACCTCGAGCAGGGCCAGCATCGGGAAGGCCCTCTCGAGCCTCCAGTTCTACCACGCCTCGAAGGCTGACCTGCTCGTCCCATGGAAGCCGACGCTCGTGGAGCACTTCAAGGACAGGAACGAGCTCCTCGTGGCCGACAGGGGCGGCTTCATCTTCGAGCCGAAGATGGGCGTCCACGAAGGGGTCGGGGAGCTCGACTTCTCCAGCCTCTACCCGAACATAATGCTCAGGAAGAATCTCTCGGCCGAGACCGTCAGGTGCCCCTGCTGCCCGGACTCGAAGAACAGGGTCCCCGAGCTCGGCTGGAACGTCTGCGAGAGGAGGAAGGGCATAGTCCCCCTCGCCATCAAGATCATAGTCGAGAAGAGGCTTCGCTACAAGGAACTCAAGAAGGAAGCCAAGAGCGCCGACTACGACAGGTACAACGCGCGCCAGGCGGCCCTCAAGTGGCTCGGGGTCACGACCTTCGGCTACCTCGGGTTCAACAACGCGAAGTTCGGACGGATAGACGCCCACATCGCAGTCTGCGCCTGGGACAGGAAGGTCCTCCTCGACGCGTCCAGGGTCGCCGAACGGAGGGGGTTCGAAGTGATCCACGGAATCGTGGACTCGCTCTGGGTCAAGAGGGAGAGGGCCGAGCGAGACGACTACATCGAATTGAAGTCCGAGATAGAGTCGGAGACAGGCTTCGCGATGTCCTTCGAGGGCATCTACAAGTGGGTGACCTTCCTTCCCTCGAAGGAAGACGCCGACGTCCCGGTCCTCAACAGGTACTTCGGAGCCTACCAGGACGGCGAGCTGAAGGTCAGGGGGATAGAGGCGCGCCGCCACGACACCCCTGCCGCGTTCGCCAGATGCCAGATGGAGATCCTGAGGACCCTGGCCAGGGCCGATTCGGTCGGGGCCGCGCGGGCGGCGGTCCCTGAGGGGATGGTCATCTTCCTCGGACACGCGGAGGAGCTCGAGCGCCACGAAACACCTGCGTCCGAGCTCGCCTTCACCACCAACCTCTCCAAGGCCCCAGAGGAGTACAGGAGCATGACCGTCCAGCACGCCGCGGTGAAGCAGCTGGTCGGCGAGGGGGCCCAGCTCCACGCCGGCGAAGGGATACGATACGTAATCACAGACTACAGGGGCCGGGACTCGAAGAGGGCCACGCCGGCAGACATGGTTCGCGACGAGACCAAGTACGACTCCAGGCGCTACATCGAGCTCCTCGCGGAGACCTGCGCGTCCGTCCTTCAGCCCTTCGACCCGCGGTGCACCCCGGCTGGCCTCCTGTCGCTGTACGAGTCGCGGAAGAGCGTGCCCCTGGGGTGAGAGGCCGCTACCACATGACTGCCTTGGTGGGCCTGACCTTCAGTATCGGGGACTCGCCTTCGCCCCAGGGGTCCCGCCTGTAGAAGACGAACCTGTCGAAGAGTATCTGCAGGAGGCGCAGGTACTCCTTCCCCCGTTCCAATATCTCGCAGTCTCCCTCGACCATGAGGCCCCTGTTGGGCCTGTACTCGTCGACTACGAGCGCCACCTTCGGGTTCTCCTTCAGGTTCTTTAGCTTCCTGGTCCCATAGTCGACCGCAATGACGATGTACTCGCCATCCATGGCATAGATGACCGGCACGACGTGCGGCCGGGCGTCCTTGGTCGCAGTGGCGAGCCTGCAGAGTTCGTGGTCCTTCAGGAACTTCAGCTGTGCGGCAGAAAGGGCCTTCATTCGCGCCCAGTAGCGGGATGCCACGGGAAAAACTTGTTCGATGGAGCCGCGGGTGAGATATCCGCACTTTTGTTTCGGACTCACGACCTTTGCCTTACCAAGGCAACGCTCTAACCAGCTGAGCTACCGCGGCCCTTCGGAGACCGACCGAGTGCGGTTTTTAATCGTTGAAGTCGGTCCGACCGATTCGGACCTCCTCCCCGGACGCTCCGCGAGTCTTTTAATCTCAATGGGGCGGCGTCTGCCCCGTGCCGGGGTAGCACAGCTTGGCCTACTGCGTCGGGGCACGCCAGTGCGGCGAAACTCATAATCGGTCAAGATGCGAGATCCGAAGAGGGCCACGGGTCCTCGGAGATCGCGGGCTCGAATTGGAAACGAGAGTCCCGCCCCCGGCACTCTTGGTTCCTGCTGTAGCCCAGCAACGCTTATTATGAGACGCCGAAGTCGGAGCCAAAGATTGCGCCTTCCGTTTCTGGACGTTAGCAGCTACTACAGTTTCCTCAGCACGACGATGATCGTCCTCTTCATCGTGGGTCTGGTCGTGATCTTCGTCTACGAGTACGAGGCTCTGAGACGCACCAAGGCCTAGGCTCGCCCCCTCAGCCGCTCCACCACGGTCACGTACGAAGCCTCGAGCACCCGCCCACCCATCTTCATCGGCTTCGGGGTGACCCCGACGAACCTCAGCCTCTCTCCGGGCTGGACGCCGGTGACCTTTCCAGAGAGCTCCCTCCACGCGACCAGCTTCATCTCGCCCGTGTCGTCTCCGACCACCAACTCTCCCTTCTTCACTGTGCTCCCATCTTTGAGCTGGACTTCATCCACGCTCCCCTGAGACAGGGCTATGACTTCCACCATGATCTTGTGGCCTTCGTCCTTGACGTCCCGTAGCTTCGTGGCCAGGTCCTCCAAGCCCGGGAAAGAGTCGTCCTTCGCCAGCTTCAACGAATCCGGGTCTGAGCAGTAGACCTTC
Organism: Nitrososphaerota archaeon; assembly: GCA_016200025.1. Lineage (GTDB taxonomy): Archaea > Thermoproteota > Nitrososphaeria > Nitrososphaerales > Gagatemarchaeaceae > UBA183. The sequence continues at coordinate 3,276 of JACQFO010000125.1, read as the reverse complement.
CCCTCGGACTCGCCGTTGGGCATCACTGCGATTACATCTCCTGCACGCCGCGATTCGACCCCCTCTCCGACCTGGACCTCTACGACCCTTCCCGTTTTGTCCAGGGCCAGCAACACCTTCGTCTGCCCGTCGACCGCTGTCGCAACCCTCAACATGGTCTTCTCTGGCTGCTTGAGCGTCATAGAACTCCCCGCATCGCCGTGGACTTCGAACTCGCCGCTGGAGGAGCGCCTCGCCTTTACGTTCGTTATCACGAGCTTCTGGCCCTTCCTCAGCTCGGGCCTTGCAGAGGGGCTCCACACGACGCCTCTGACCTCTCCCTTGCCACCCTCACCTGCGGCACCGAACTGGAACAACGAACCAGACGAGCCGTCAGCCCTTACGAATTCGCTGAAGCGGGGTTCCGAGGTGACCCGGCACTCGAAGGCCACGAACTGCTTCTCCTGGGACAGGTTCGGCAGCTTCTCGGTGACGGAGGAAAGCGGGACGAGCTTCGCCGAGACTTTCTCGTCGGATACGACTTCGATCTTCCCACGCCGCCCAAGGTTCAGGCTCGGCTTCCCATCGAGTCCTTGCTTGACGTAGCCGCTCACGATCCTCACGGGCACGTCCGTGGCGATCCCTCTCTTCTCGACCTCCTCGGCACCCTCCTCCCACAGAGTCATCCTCACGGTCTGGTTCCCGTCGAAGAGGACGAGCCTCCTGTACTTGCCTGTCCCACCGTCCTTCTTGTTGTAGGTCGCGGTGGGGTATACTGCCAGCACCCTTGCGACCACTGTGACATCATTCGCCCCTATGTACAGGTCCTTCAGCGTCAGGTCGGAAGTGCCTTCGTCCTTGCGTAGGGAGACGCCAAGCTCGCCTGCGACCAGGAAGAGGGCGCCCTGGTCTGTGAGATACCCAGCTCCCACTTTCTGCTTCTTGTCTTCGATTCGACGCAACAGCTCTTCTCTTGTCAGTTCGGGCCGGTTCTGGAGCAGTTCGCCTACGAGTGTCTCGAAGTCATACATGGCCTAGCCTCGCTTGACCCTGGAGTTGGTCGCGGCGATTCCTTCCTCGAGGATCTCGAGCCCTTCGTCCATCTCATCCTCCGAGACCGTCAAGGGAGGGATGACCCGGAGCGTGTTCCTCCCTGCCATGATCACCAGGAGTCCCTGCCGGAAGCAGTAGTCCATGATCTCCTTCGCCTCTTCTTCTCCTCTGACCTTGCTTCGCTTGTCCTTGACGATCTCCACTCCCATGAACAACCCAAGGCCTCTCACGTCCCCGACGATTTCGTATCGCTCTTTCATTTCCATGAGCCTCTTCATCGCCTTCCCTCCCAACCTTCTCGCGTTCTCCATCAACCGCTCAGACTTCATAATCTCCAAGGTTGCGAGCGCAGCCTCGACCGCGACCGGGTTCGCCCCGAACGTCGAAGCATGCTGGCCGGGTTTCCAGCTTCTCATGATCTCCGCCCTCGCGACCATCACGCCGAGAGGAAGTCCGGAGGCGATGCCCTTGGCGATGGTGACCAGGTCTGGGACTACCCCGAAGTTCTCGATTCCCAGGAACTTGCCCGTCCTTCCCACTCCAGTCTGAATCTCGTCAGAGACGAACAGCACGCCCTCCTTCCGCAGGAACTCCATCTTCTTGAAGTACTCCGGCGGAGGCACGACGTAGCCGCCTTCTCCCTGTATGGGCTCGAAGAAATACGCGGCAATCTCGTCTACGGGGACGAACTTCTCCAGATATTGCTCCTTGAAGTAATCCACGCAGTAGTAGTCGCACTCAGGGAACGTCTGTTTCCACGGGCACCTGTAGCAGTATGGGAACGGAAAGTGGACAGCGTCCGGGACCAAGGGGAGGGACCCCTTCCTCTGGATGGGCTTGCTTGCGGTGAGTGTCAGGGAGCCCATCGTCCTCCCGTGAAAGGCGCCAGTGTGAGCAAGGTAGAGCGGTCGCCTGGTGTAGTTCCGGGTCAGCTTCATCGCCGCCTCGATGGCCTCAGCCCCGCTGTTGCCGTAGTAGGCCATCTTCTGGAACTTGCCTGGCACCTTAGAAACAAGGTTCTCTGTGAGCTCTACGAGGTTTTCATAGTAGAAGTCGGTGTATGAAAAGTGGACGAACTTCTCAGCCTGCCTTTCGATGGCCTGCACGACCTTTGGGTGGGTCGACCCCGTGCTGAGCACCGCGATGCCCGCCGCGAAGTCGATGAACTGGTTCCCGTCGACGTCTTTCACCAAGGTCCCATGGGCTGAGTCGACCACCAGGGGATAGAAGCGGGAGATTGAAGGGGAGAGATATTTCGCAGTCTTCGCGACCACTGCCGCCGCTTTCGGTCCAGGAAGCCTTCCGCCCACTTTGGCGAATCTCCTGACCTTCATAGGAACCTGGGCCCGCCAAGTTCGTCGGGCTAAAATACTTACTGGGGTATGGAGAGCTCTATCTCGATGACGGGCAGGTTCAACTGCCTTCCGTCTCTTGAGGTGACGTTCTCACCGTCAATTTTGATGTTGGAGATCTCAACGTTGCTCATGAAGCGCTTCTTGAGCATCTGAGCCACCTCCACCGACACGTTGATCGCCTCGCCCCGGGCCCTGAGGACCACTTGCTTCGCGCCGCCGTTGAACATGGTTATGCAGGCGGTGACGTAGTTCAGCAGGGGTTTGGATTGGCCGACGATGTCCGTCTTCCTCTCTTCAGACACGATAGACGTTCCTCACGCATTCAGGCTATAAATCCTACCCTCTGGCAAAGGGCCCGACCGAATCATATTTCAGCCGCTTCATGAGGCGTGAGCGTGTTGGTCAACAAGCCAGGGCGGAGAAGGCGGGGAAGGAACACCTGGGCCTACGCAGCCGCCGGCATGGTAGTGGTAGTCCTTGTGGTGGCAACCGGCTGGTACCTATATAATTCCGGATTGTCGGCCCCAAAAAGCGTGGAATACGCCAGGATAGACACCAGCATGGGGTCCTTCGAGGTCGAGCTCTACGCTTCGGCCACTCCGAGGACTGTAGCCAACTTCGTCAGTCTCGCAGAGTCGGGTTTCTACACCAATTTGGTGTGGCACAGAATCGAACCGGGGTTCGTAATCCAGACCGGCGACCCCAACACAAGGGGCGGCGGAGGAGACCGAGCGCACTGGGGCGAAGGGGACTCGGGTGTCGGGGTCCCATTCGAATACAATTCAACTCTTCACAACTACAAGGGGTACCTGGGGATGGCCAGCAGTGGTGCTGGCGTCGGCGGAAGTTCGCAGTTCTACATCAATCTGAAGGACAACTCTGCGACTCT
>JACQFO010000124.1 GCA_016200025.1 Nitrososphaerota archaeon | reverse complement strand
TATGTGGCCTACTTCAACGACCTGCAACCTTTGACGCCCCGCCTGCACGGGCTGGAGCTGATCCCTGGCATAGGGAAGACGTTCATGAAGGAGATTGTCGATATGAGGGAGAAGCAGCGCTTCTCAAGCTTCGAGGACATCCAGAAGCGTGTGGGCCTCCGGGAACCCGCGAAGATGATCGCGAAGAGGGTCGTAGAGGAGCTCGCCGGCGACTCGAGGGTCAGCCTCTTCGTCAAGAAATGAAGCGAAGAAGGCTGGGGCAGCACTACCTGGTGGACCCCGAGGTCGTCGGGATGATGGTGGAGGCGTCCGGGGTGAATTCAAAGGAGAAGGTGCTCGAGATAGGGACAGGGAGGGGGGTGCTCACTCGGGAGCTCGTGGGGCTCGGTTCGGAGTTCGAGGGGTACGAGATTGACCCCGAGAACCACAGAGCCACCATCGAAGCCCTGGGGCGAGCAGACGCGAGGGTCCACCTGGGGGATGCTTTCCGCGAGGCCCCTAGGTTCGACGTGCTGGTCTCTAGCCTGCCGTATTCCAGGTCCGCGAAGTTCGTGGAGTGGCTGAGCGGTCTCGAGTATCGCAGGGCCGTAGTGCTGCTCCAGGAAGACTTCGTCGAGAAGATCCTCGCGCCCCCGGGCTCAAGGGACTACCGGGCGGTCTCGGCTCTCGCGCAGCTCTCGGCACAAGTCAAAGTGCTACGCCGGGTGAACCGCGCCTCATTTTCGCCGCCTCCAAGGGTGAGCTCGGTGGTCGTCGCCTTCAGGCCGAAGGTCAGAGTTCCAAAGGAGGAGGTCCGGGCCATCAAGAGGCTTTTCTCGTTGCGAAGGAGGGAGGTCGACTCCGCGCTCGGAGAGCTGGGCATGGCCGGGGCCGGAGGACATGGAAGAAAGAGGGTCTACTCCCTGACGCCTGAGGAGGTGCACGGTCTATGTTCTGCGAGCCCCTCGAAAGCGATGCATTCATCGCAGCGGGTGCGAGGCACCCCATGATCCCCAAGGGGGTCTCGGTGACGCTGGTGGAGCCCCAGTATCCGGTCAACGTTGGGCATGTGGCCAGGCTCCTGATGAACTTCGGAGTGGGCAAGTTGTACCTTGTGAGGCCCAAGGTCGACATCTCCGTGGCCGCGATGTATGCTTCCCATGCTTCGAAGGTTCTGGACGATGCGATCGTAACCACGTTGGAGACTGTTAGGAGTGAGAACGAACTGCTCGTGGCGACCACAGCGGTCAGGGCGTCCAAGACTTCCAACGTCATACGCAGGACAGTCGGACCCGAGCTGCTGCACGACATCCTCTCTTCAGCTCGCACGTCCTCATTGGTCTTCGGCAGGGATTCGACGGGCCTGAGGAACGAGGAGATTGAGCTCTGCGACACCACCACGACGATAGAAACCGCCCCAGGCTATAGGGCGCTGAACGTAGGGCACGCCGCCGCCATAGCGCTCTACCTTGCCTCCAGGGGGAGCGGACGGAAGCGCTCCGCCCAGAGCAGAAAGGCCAGGGAGATCTTCGCGAAGAGCCTCATGGACCTGGGAGGGGCGTCGAGGGCGCCAAGGCACAGGACGCAGAACCTCTTCGAGGTGGGCAAGAGAATCGCTGGGGCGTCAGGCCTTACGGACAGGCAGCTGAACCTGATGTCGGGCGTCTTTAGGAAGGCCGTCAGCGCCATAGATTCCTCTCAGGACGCGGACTCGAAGACGTAGACACCCCTCCTGACCCACCTGGTGCTCTCGAAGGAGAGCCTCACAGGGTATTCGAACCCCACAGGGCCGGGCTGGTAGGGCTTGAGGCCCAGCTTCCTGCCGTCGAGGACGAGGGAGACCTCCTCTCCGTCCATGGTCTGTATGACCGGGACCACTATGACGATCCTCCCTCCGGGCTGAAGTACGCGGGCCATCGATTCGAGGGCGACAGAATATGTTGCCCCCGCGGTGTCTATCATCTGGCGGGCCGTGGAAGTCCTTGGTCTGGCTTCCAGCCTCGGGAGGAGGACGGGCTCGGTGACAACCGCGTCGACCCTTGTGCCACGGAGCATCCGAGGGAGCTCGCGCGTGTCTCCCTTTCGGATATCGTAGCCCTTGTCTGAGGGGCCGGCGTCGGTCCATTGCAGGTTCTGCCTCGCGTCCTGCACCCTGCTCGCGCTCGAATCGAGGCCCAGGCAGCGGAGCGACTTGATGTAGGCCTCCATTAGAATCGTCCCCGAGCCGCAGAATGGGTCGAGGAGGACCTGGCCCGGGCGGAGGCCTGCGAGGTTGACAAGGACCGCCGCGAGCCTTGGGGAAAGCGAGATGTCGGAGTGGGGCGTGGGTTTGCGGGTGCCGCGTCCGCGCAGGGAAACGGAATCAGGAATCCATGTGGTGGGCCCGAGCCAGAAGCCCCCGTGATATGGAAACGCCAGGACGTCTATCGCCTTCCTTGACAGGACTTCCTCCGCCAACAGCTCGTTGCCCCTCGGCCTCAGCAACCTGACCTTGCGCAGGCCAGAGGCCCTTACGCCGTCGAGTAGGGACCTCGCCAGTGTGTCGTAGTCGTCCGCTGATACTTCGTATCCGCTGAGCGAGAGGTTCGATTTTTCGTCGAGGTGCAGGGTAAGCTCGTCGACGACCTTCCCCAGGTCTGAGGACGGATTGTCCACCACGGCCCACAGGGGAGCGGACTTGTGAATCCCAGCCAGCTCGGTGACACGGTCTGGGGACGAGACTTCCAGCCTGAGGACCGCGACCCTCTCGCATGGGGACTCGGCCCTCTGGACCGACCGGCCGAGCATGGAGCATGCCTCCAAGACTGAGAGCTTTCCGAACGCCAGGACCAGGGCTATCTGCTCGGAGTCGATTAGAGTACTCGGCAGGACGAAGGGCATTCAGCCGTGCGGCGCCCCGGGAGGTCTAAACTCTTTCTCAGAGCGGTCCGCCGGCCGGCCAGCGTGAAGATTAATTAGGGGTGAGAGGCGGCGCGTCAATTCTGAGCTGAGAGAAGTTGCATGGAAAGAACTATCGAACGATAAAGGGCATGGCGTACACCAGCAAGCAGTTCGCACCTGGGGCCCCCAACCCCAAGGTGGCGAGGTTCACCACTGGCAAGGCGAACCCTGACTACGACTTCATGCTGAAGCTGATCTCCGAAGGAAGGGTGCAGGTGAGGCACAACGCGCTCGAGGCGGCCAGAGTCGCTGCCAACAAGAAGATGGCTCTGATCGGCGAGGAGAGCTACTTCCTGCTCGTCAAGACCTACCCGCACATCATACTCAGGGAGAACAAGATGATCGCGACTGCTGGTGCGGACAGGCTCCAGGAGGGAATGCGGAAGGCCTTCGGGAAGCCCATCGGGCTCGCGGCAAGGGTGGGCATCGGCGACACGGTCCTTGAGCTGAGCCTGAAGGCCGAGAACCTCGATAAGGGGAAGGAGGCAATGAAGGCGGCTTCGACCAAGCTGCCAATGAAGACAAAGACCGAGATACTGCAACTAGAGAAGAAGATGGTAAGTTGACGATCCGGATAGACGAGGCCAGGGTCTTCGAGATAGTCGAAGCCCGGAGGCCCTCGGTGGTCCTTGTCAACGCCCCCGGCGGGCTGCTCAGGCAGACCAAGGACCTGATGGAGAAGGTGAAGGAGAAGTACGGGGTGACCTGCATACTGGCCGGGGACAGCTGCTTTGGGATCTGCGATACTGTGGACGACGAGGTCGAGAAGCTTCACGCTGACCTGGCGCTGCATATCGGGCACAACGCCGCCGTCACCGAGGTCGGAGACCACACCTACCTGATCGATGCGGTCGACGACGTCAAGTTCGACGAGGTCGTGGAATCGGCGGTGCCAATCCTCGCTCCGTACAGGCGGGTGGGGCTCGTCACCTTCAGCCAGCACCTCGAGCAGCTCGAGCCGGTCAAGAAGGCTCTCGAGCAGAGGGGATTCGAAGTTTCAGTGGGGAAAGGCAACAATCTGATGCTAAAGGGACAGATCTTCGGATGCGACTTCTCGACATCGTACCCTCTCCGTGAAGAGGTTGACGCCTTCGCGTTCCTCGGGGAGAGCGAGTTCCACGCGGTGGGGCTGGCCCTGGCGATGGGGAAGCCGACCTTCATGCTGGACCCGTACATGAACGAAGTGACCGACGTGGCGAAGGCCGCAGAAGAGCGGAGGAAGAGGGCGATATTGGCCGTCTACAAGGCACTGGACGCCAGGGTCTTTGGAGTGATAACCGGGCTGAAGGAGGGGCAGAAGATGCTCGGAAGGAGCAGGTGGATATCGAAGAGGCTGGAGATGAACGGGAGGAAGGTCGTCCAGATAGCGCTCAGAGACGTGACCCCCGAGAGGCTCACGCCCCACAGGGAGATAGAGGCGTTCGTCCAGACGGCGTGCCCACGGATCTCCGTCGACGGCTTCACGTTCGACAGGCCGGTCCTATCCATACCCCAAGCAGACGCGTTGGTAGCCCTTATGGAGGGAAGGGATATCGGGGACTTCCTGGAGAGGCCGAAGTGGATAGAGCTGACAGTGGGATTGATCAAGAAGTGAAGGCGAAGGGAGGGCCCGTCCTGCCGGGCGACAAGCTGGCGGTCTCGGAGGAGTTCCTGCCCGGGAAGCACACCTACGAAGAATCCGGCCTGATCAGGTCCCTAGCCGTGGGAAGCGTACAGAAGGACGGCGACAAGATGGAGATTTCCGTCGAACCGGCAATGGTACGCGAGTCCATCAAGGTGGACGACTGGGTGACTGGACAGGTCGAGAACGCCCAGGCCAACTCCGCCAACGTGAAGCTGTATTACGTCAACGGAAAACCAACTTACAAGGACTTCTCGGGGATGCTCAACCTGCGCGGCCTGAGCGGGGGCGGCAGGGGTGCCCGGAGGACCACTCCGGTGAAGTCGGGCGACATAGTGCGTTGCAGGGTCTTCAGCCTCTTGAATGGGATCATACACCTGACCATCGAGGAACCAGACATGGGCGTGGTCGCGGCCCTGTGCAGTAACTGTGGGACGCCCCTCCTGAAGGGAAACAGCACCCGTGTAAAGTGCGACGAATGCGGAAACGTGGAAGAGAGGAAGCTGGCCGCGGACTTCGGGACCGCCCCGATCCAACCGTGAGCTTAATAACGTGAAATCGTGGGCTCGTTTTAGCGAAATGCAGGTCCAGACAACCAGTGAAGATGAGAAGGGTCTCACCGTAGAAATCACGGGAGAAGACTACTCACTGGCCGAGATCGTCCATCACGAACTACTCGAAGAGAAGAGCGTCACCTTCGCAGGCGTATTGCCTCCCCACCCACTGATCAAGAAGCTGGTCCTCAAGGTGAGGGCCCAGCGCATAAAGCCAGAGAAGGCGTTCGCCAACAGCGTCGAGAGGGCGACCAAGACCACCCAGGAGCTCTTCAGCAGCATGAAGAAGGCCCTCGGCGGTGGAGCAGACTGAAGTTCTGTCCAAGATGCGGGACCCGCCTAAAGCTCAAACAGGTCAAGGGTCCCCGCGAAGTCACGATAACCAACCTCTGCGACAACTGCGGGTACTCTGACAAGGCCGGCAAGTCCGTGAGGCAGATCACGGAGGAAGAGCTGACTAGCGTCAACCCGATCAAGGTGGTCGGCGACAAAGAGGCAAAACTCAACTCGCTTCCGACGACCAAGATCGAGTGCCCGAAGTGCGGCAACAATGAGGCGATGTGGTGGTTCCTCCAGACAAGGAGCGGCGACGAGCCGCCCACCCAGTTCTACAGGTGCGTGAAGTGCAACCACACATGGCGCAGCTACTCCTAGGTATCGTCCCTGGTGTAGACTTCTACTGCGTCCCCTCCCGAGACCAGGATGTCGGCGCTGGCCGCGGGGATCGAAGCCACGTCATCGACCTCGAACGGACCGTAGCGGCGAAGGTCCAGTCCCACGAGTTCGCCCACCTGCTTCGTGAACCTGACCGTGACGTTCCGGTGGGATCCGCTCCTGTTGGCCATCTCGATGAATGAAGGCTGGCCACCCGAGACGGCATCTACGAATGCGTCGAAGCGCCGCTTGAACTTGAGCTCGGCAGAGCAGACGTAGCGCTCCTCTGGGAGGAGGCGCGGGTATGCCTTCTGACCCATGGCTTTGCGAGCCCTCACTTCGAGGAGCTGTCTGGACATGGATTCTATCATCCCTGCTTGGACGCCGATGAGCCGCACGGCAGTCTCGGAAGCGCCCGCACCGGAGGACCTTCTCAGCTTTTGGCTGTAGGCTGAGATTTTAGAATAGAAGTCGCTGGGGAGTTGAATGAGCTCCTTTGACTGGAGCTCGGAGTCGAGCTGTCTCTTCAGGTACTCGAGTATTGTTTCGGCCAACTAGGCGACCTCCCCGAGGCCCCTTGTAAGTATCTGGACTGCTGCGTAAGTTGGCAGCTCGACGGACTCCGCCTTGAAAGGGCCGAACTCCTCCCCGTTGATCTTGAACCGAGGGTAGAAGTCTACCTTGAGGGCGACCGGCTTTGAGCTCAGGACAACCGGCGCCTTCTGGGCGTCGAAGTCGTCGATGGAGCCGACCCCCGCCTTGCACATGCCGGTGTTGCCATGGAGAGTCCCCGAGAGCCTGAAGACCCTGTGGACGTCGGTCGTAACGGACGAGTCGACCAGGGCGTGCTGGTGGGAGACCGCCTCGGATACAAGCTTCTGCAGCGTGCCAGGGTAGGTCTGGCGCCTCTCGTCCACGTACCCAGTTATCCGCCTGGTCCAGCCCTCGCCCAGAGGCCCTCCCGTGGGTCTTCGCCTCAGCGTGGACGCCAGAGTCTGGCTCAGGGGGAGAGAAGCGCCGCGGACGTAGTCCGCCACCTCTGCCCTGGCCTGTTGGTCGAGGAGGTCGAACCTCCCGTCGAAGACGTGGAGGTGGTAACCCCTGTTGCCGGAGAAGTAGACCCTGACCAGCTCGCGCGAGACCGCGAAGTCTTCGGTCAGGAACGCCACGACGCGTTGTGCATGTTCTTTCGCGGCACCGAGGCATACGTCGCAGGTCCCGTGGAACTCCGAAGTCGGACCGCCGCACTTTGGACACTTCGGGGGCTTTGGGAGCTTCGCAGAGGAATGGCACTGCTCGCAATACCACAGGTCGTGGCCGCGCTTGCAGTGTGTAGGTATGTCCGTCGCATCGATGTCGAAGATCAATTCGGCCCCGAGCCAGCCCTTCTCCTCGATGGGAAGGGCCGGAGACTCGTATCTTGCGTTCGAGCAGTAGATTGACGAGGGAGATTGCTTTAGGAACTCGACGAGGGCCTCGCCCCGGTTCTTGAAGGTCAAGTGTCGCACCATCCCTCCGCCGAAGGGGATGTAGCCGAACTCCCTCGACTGGATGTCGTCAGGGACCTCGATTGAATCGGAACTCCGGAAGTAGTACTCCTTGTACGCGTGGCGGAGGAACGTGACCGTGGCTGAGTTCAAAGCAGATTCGGTCTCCTCTGAACAGGCAGATAAGCTGTCCGCCAGCGTATGTCTAGTCGAACATCCTGAAAATCAGGACGAGCATCAGGGCTGAACCGATGGTTGCTCCGGCGAGGGCCCCGTAAATCCCTCCGAGCCTTGTGCCCGTCATCAGGAATCCCAGGAACCCTCCACCGAAGGCCCCGGCCCCGCCTTCCGCCGCGACGAGATACAGGGCGTTCTTGGCGATTTCCTTGTCAATCGTGATGCTGACCGGCTTCCCTTCGAACTTCGTGATTGCGTCCCTGGTGGCCTTGACGACTTCCTTGACCAGGCGGTTGGAATTGGTGTATGGGAAGTACTTCGAAAAATCGTTCACCCCTGGCAGCATCTCGGTCCTCAGGTCCACGTCGTAGCTGGAGCGTGTACCCTCAGTATGCTGGCTGATTCTGACCAGCGCGAACTGCACGTTGAAGTGGGGGTTCTCGGTGTATATCCTGCCCTCGAACATCCCCCTGGGGCCGAGCTTCGCATCAGCCCGCAGGTCGAGGCCGAGCAGCGCGTCGAGACTCTTCCTCAGGGAGTCCATCAGGAGCTCGTACCTCTGGGGCATCAAAGGATGAGGTCTGGCCGACGGGAGCCGGCCGTCTTAAACGGGTTGTCCCTGCGACCTTAGTCTGAAACACGGGGAGCGAGGAAGTAGTGGAGCCTGGCTCCCTGGTCGTTGAGCTTGAACTCGAGCCTGATCGGCTTCTTTGTGGAGAACTCGGCGAGGAGTGTGTCCGAGACCCAGCCCACAGCCTTCGTGATGCCTATCAGGTAGTCGATGGAGTATGTCGCCTTGCTTTCAGCGCCGACCTGAAGGTCGAGGACGTCCGCGTCGTTCTTCTCGAGCTGGATTGAAGCCTGTCCCACGTCGGACTTGCCTGAGAACGCTAGCTTGTCCTTTGAGGCGATTATCGTGACCTGGTCC
>JACQFO010000121.1 GCA_016200025.1 Nitrososphaerota archaeon | reverse complement strand
ACCCGCGCGGCGGCCCGGACTAGGGGCTTCGACTTGCCCCCGATGATGGTCCGCATCTTCCCCGAGGGCCGTGGAAGGCAGTCTGTGTGGGCGGAAAAGTAGGCGCCGTCGAAGTCGGCCCGACCGTCCTGGACCATGGCCGTGATTATCTTGAGCGCTTCGTGGAACTGCGCCATCCTCTCCTTGAACGGGGGGAACCGATACCCGTGCGCCATGTACTCCGCTTCGTACCATCCAGCGCCGACGGCCAGCTGCAGCCTCCCTCTCGAAAACGAGTGGACTGTGCAGGCCATCCGAGCGAGGAGGGCGGGGTTCCTGAAGCCAATCGGGGTGACCATAGGACCGAACTTGAGGGTGTCGGTGGAAGCGGCGACCGCGCCCAGGCTCGTCCAACATTCCGGCGAATCCAGGCCGCGCCTGTCGTCGGTAGGCAAGAGGTGGTCGGAGCGGAAAAGGTAGCCGAAGCCGAGTTTCTCGGTAAGTTTGGCCGCGCCAATGAGCTCGGCCATGCTCATGCCTAGCTGGGGTTCGAGCATGATTCCGCAGTCCTTGATCGAGAGCATTAGATGACAGCCCGCCGGTGGGCGAGCCTGTCTTAATACGTGTGGCCCGCAAGCCATTAATCTGGGCTCGCCTCGCGAGGGAGAGATGAACGCCATCACCAAGGACGAAGTCCTCGAGGGCCTGGGCTCCGGCGACCTAGTCGTAGTCAACGTACTGAAGAAGGAGGCCTACAACAGGATTCACATCAGGGGCTCGATATCGATTCCAAGGAACGAGCTCGAGGCGGGCCGGTGGCAGGAACTCGACAGGGGCAATGCGGTCGTCGTCCCCTGCTCCAGCTTTTCATGCGGTGCCTCGAAGCTCGCCGCCGACTTCCTCGAAACGAAGGGGTACAGGGTCCGCGCCTACGAAGGAGGGACCAAGGAGTGGGCCGAAGCAGGTCTGCCGATGGATGGCATGGTCTCCCCGAAGCAGTATCTTGAGGAGAGATACGGAGGGCCCGCCCGGGCCAATCCTTCCCAGACTGCGTAGCCGAGGCCGGTCAAAGATAAATAACATAACTGAGACGAAGCCCCGTGAACAAGTGGCAGATTCTTGGAGGAGTCATGGTCCTGCTAGGGCTGGGAGTCATCGTCCTCCTCGCAAGCGTAATCATAACAGTCATAGTGTTCATCCTCGAAGTGGTGGCCATCTTCATCGGGATCTTCCTCATCGTGGGCGGCCTCGCTCTGCTCTTCGGCAGGAGATGGATGAAGAGGGCGCGCTGGGACTGGGGCCCAAACCCGACGGGGACGTAGACACCTTTCCGCATCGCGGTCTCCGCCATCTTTTATCTGAGCATCTCCCGGGGAGTTTTCCGATGAAGAGGCGGGAACCCGTTCTCATCTACATGGAGATGCTCGCGACGCTCTACTCCGGGCCGCGCGGTCCGACAAGGCTTGCCCAGGCTTGCAACATGAACTACGGAAGGCTCGATGCCTACGCACAGCCGTTGCTCAAGAAGGGGCTGATTCGGGCAGAGGAAGCGGGAGGGCAGCAGACGCTCTACATCACCGACGAGGGGTGCAGGGTCTACAGGGACTGGCTCGAAATCTGGCGGCGGCTGCCTCTGGAGCTGACCTGAGGTCAGCACGGCTTTTATGGGCTGGGCACCAATCTGGTTGGCTTGACAGAAGAGAGTGATGCGAGAGCGGGCATAATGGAGGCCCACCAAGAATTCGTCGCACACATCGAAGGAGGTGCCTCGAGGATGAGGGTCCTGTCCGCGGTGACGGTGGCCGTGTCAGCGGTCCTTGCGCTGTCCTACCTGTCGCAGCTCCTCCTGCCGCTGTTGGGGACGAGGTCGGTGACGGTCAACCTGGGAGACCCCGGAGTCCAGGCGGGGGAGTTGGCCGTGCTCGCCGTGGCCTTGGCTTGGCTGTACGTCGGGCTCAGGGACCTGCGCTTCTCGTCGCGCATGAAGAAGGAAATCCTCGCCGCGAGGGCCAGGGAAAAAGAAATGCAGGACAGGATAATCGGCTAGACCAGATAGCTCAGGGGGTGGCGCCTCAGCTCTTCGTTCAGCTTCTCGAAGTTTGAGACTGTCCCCACGTCGTACCAGTCCCTCTTAGAGTAGAACGCTGCGACCCTTCCGCCGTCATCGAGCAGCGCGGGGAGAAAGTGGGTCATCAGGTCGGTCTTCTGGGGCCCTGCGAGCCCGCTTGCCAGTTTCATAGCTCTGCGGCCCACGACCATGCATCCCATGGTCACGCTGAGGTCGAGACTTGGCTTCTCGCGGACTGCCGAGACCATGCCCCCCTTGCCGACGTCTGCCGTCCCGACGGGGAGGGCATATCCCCTCGAGAGGACGAGGGTGGCGTCGGCCCCCCTGGCCCGGTGGGTCGAAAGCAGTCCGGAGATGTCGAGGTCGGTCAGCACGTCGCCATAGTAGAGCAGGAGCTCGTCGCACCCTCGGATCGTCTCTCCGCGGAGGGCGTTCGCCACTGCGTTGAGGCTCCCCTTGAGGTCCTTCTTGTCCTCCGAGTAGCTGAGCTTGACTCCGTACGAAGAGCCGTCGGCGAAGTAGTCACGGATGTCATGGGACCGATACCCGGTAAGGAGGGCGATCCTTTCGATGTGATGGTGCGAGATCAGACGTATGATGTAGGCCAGGAGGGGGAGTTTCTTCGGGCCGATCGGGATCATCACCTTCTGGAAGTAGTCGGTGAGAGGCCTGAGGCGCTCGCCCCTGCCTCCGCACAGCACTGCCGCCTGGGTGCCTCGACGCACAGGACGGCTCCGCCGACTTGCTTACTTAATTCTTGACAGCTAGCGGTAGCCCTGCTGCCTGTCGTCCTGGCGCCGCAGCTCTCGGGCCTCGGCGGGGCGCACGGAGACGCGGCCAGTCGAACCCGCCCTGATGACGTCCAGGCCGATCGTACCGCCGGGCGGGACCTTTGACAGAGCGAAGAGCAGGTCCTTCGTGTGCTTCACCTCCGCCCCGTCTGCCCCGAGGATGACGTCCCCGGTCCTTATGCCAGCGAGACTCGCGGGCCCGCCGGGAGTGACCTCAGCCACGAGGAATCCTGAATCGGCCCCGACGCCGTAGCGTCTAGAGAGAGGAGGTGAAAGGTCGACCCCGGAGATGCCGATCCATCGTCTGGTGACGCTCCCCTTCTCCAAGATCTCCTGTGCGATCCTCTTGACAGTGTTGATTGGTATGGCGAAGCCCATCCCCTGGGCGTACGGGATCATT
>JACQFO010000123.1 GCA_016200025.1 Nitrososphaerota archaeon | reverse complement strand
TCAGCATAGAACATGCGGGCCATGCCCATGTCAAGGGGGGAGGACTGAACGCGTACCATGCAACTGCGCATTCGCTGCAATTACGAATTTTTGACGAACTGAGAAGTTCGCAGGATACTTTAGTTTCTTACCAAATTCATCTGTCACCACCGCTCCGGCTACACTGGCGATGTACGCCCCGGGAGCAAAATCATACGTCCGATACCCCAACATTAGATCGTAGCAGGCATCCACATCTCCGCTTCCGACTCGAACCATGCCCAGCATGGTCCCTGTCATCTCGGTCCAGAATGCGCCGCTGACGACGCCTCTGCCTTCCCGCATAGCCTCGAACCGACTTCTTTTTCCATAACAGGTAGACACATAGGCGTCAGAAAGGAGTTTGACCTGCGATGGGTAGATTGGCCTCCCGTTGCAGTATGCTCCATCCGAAGTAGCCCAGTAGAGGTCCCGACTCAAGTAATCGCCAACCATGCCCGCGATGGGCGTCATACAGTCCGTTTCGAACACGGCCATTCCAATGCAAGAACCCGGCAACCCTCGCAATGCAAGATAAGTTCCATCGATGGGGTCCACGACGACTGCGTGGCGCGCCTCTTGGTCATCGAGCAGCATGCCTCCGTTCTCGCTGTAGACTCGCACGGGAATGGAAAGGCCATTCAAGACGGTTCGAACAATTGCCTCGGCGTGCAGTTCGGCCGCAATCGTGACGTCGCCGCTCGGTTGAATGTCCTTCACAACCCTTCCTGTGCCTCGCCGTATCAATGCCGGAACCTCCTCGACGCACCGTTCGGCAATGGAACGAAAAGCAAGCAACCACACAGTACTCTGGGCCTTGCTCATGATTTGCCTGACACCCGGTCGCCTTGGGTCCCTGCTTGCGCGGCCACTCTGGTTGCACTTGAAAGGACTCGGTTCCAATCGTTTGGTGAACCAAGCTGCGGTTGGTTTGCCTCGACTCCGGTCGCTGGATCTTGGCACCTGGGACAGTTGGCCTTGGCGACGTGCCAGCTAAGTCTTGACCTTGCGTACTCGTGATCACGCGCCATCGAACTCTCGTTGAGTTGCTTGGGCGAATACAGGATTGTGCTCATAGTCTTTGTGACTTCTGTACGGCGGCGGCTCGATCAATCGAGTCAGACTTCCTTCGTTCCCAGGGCCCCTCGGGCAGGGCTCGCGTCCAGAGTGAATGAATGCCATCAAACGAGTAGTCTCTGCCGACTACGGAAGCTCGCACCACACACTGATAGTCGCCGCCAAGCACCAATCTCGACAGATCCTCGGCAGCCGGATCGTCAGCTAGAAAGTCGCCAAGCAAGAGCTGGCCGTAAGCACGACAGCCTGCTACAACGACCGAGCACTGATGTTTGCGCCGAAAGACTGATAGCAGACCGTAGTCTGTAATCCACTCCATTGTCGACCCTGCGCCTGCATGCCGAACTTTGACGGACTGGATGGTCTCGCCGTCTGGCGCATCTCCAACAATATCATGATCGTGAACGCCGTCACCAAATTGATACTTCGCGTTTTGTGACGCTAGGATCCCGCGAGTTCGTGAGTTTGATACCGAAGAACCGATGCAAACCAGATTTCGGATCTCACAAGACGACCTAGGCTGCTCAGCGAATTCAAGCCGAACGTTGCCCCGCCCACAGGCGTCCTCCAGGCGGGGGAAGATTCGCATCGCGCAGTAGACGTCATCGAATGCGGTTTCATAGATATTGTACGGATAGTTGCTCATTCGAGCTTGAGAATGCCTCTGGTTTACGTAGCTTGGCAAGACGACACGGACTGCCTCGCCCTTGAAGAGACCGAACAGATCGGACAGCAGCAACCTCGGCGGCCATCTTCGAGGTGGAAGAAGATGTCCTTCAACTAGCAGCGAGTATACGAACGACGCCGCAGTCGCTGCCGCATAGAGCCGGTGGGAATCTCCCTTCCCCTTGTCTGCAAAGTCCGAGACGCTCTTGACAATGAGGAATGGTACTTGATTCGCCGCACAAGCATAATAGATACCAGCAGCCTCCATTTCGATGGAAACCGCTTCCGGGCAGAGGTGGCTGAGCCGCTTTGTCTCCCTAGCGTTGGCGACAACTTTTTCCCCGGAGCAGACCATTCCAGTCTTCAGGCACGGTCGGTGGCGATGACCGGCAGCAGCGGGCCACGGAACCCGTATTCTGTCCGGTGTGGTCCAATTCCCGTTCCTAAGAGCTTCTGCGGATTTCAAGAGCTCTGCACTTGCATTTCCGCCAAGCGTCAGGAGCCTGCCCCTCGGTTCGATGCCCCCCGAACAAATCTTTGCTGGCTCGTAGTAGTACACACTGTTACTTACGACAACATCGCCTAGCATGTAATCACGCGCAGCGCCGCCGATCCCTCCACAAATCCCAACAAGGAACACAAAATGAGGCGACAACTGCGTGATTGCCAGAGTCGCTGTGTGCAGCGACTCCAGATTACCCATCCCGGCGGCCTGAAGGACCGCAACACGATGGTGCGTGGGGCCAGTTCTGGTTGTCCGTTCGACCGTCGCGTAATAGCAGGAGAGCGATTCAATCATCTCGTGAACGGCATCGGTGAGATGACTCACCACCGCAGCCACCTCCTCCTGGAGGGCGCAGACGATCACTACATCAACCACTCTCATTACTTCTAGACGACTTGCCCAACTTGAAGCATGCTGCCGGCACCAGCCAAGTAGCTCTTCGGCTCGGTATTCATCGGCTGATTCTTAGGACGCCGTTGGCCTCCCTTGATGTGTCCGGCTAGGCGGGCCTCTTCATGTCAGTAGAGACTCAGACATCCTGACCTACCCCGGCAGATCGCAGTCTGCCACGGGAGTCTTCGGCTGGGTTCGGTCGGTTAGTCTTGGCGCACATGTGTAGCTGATCGCGCACATGCGCGGTAGCTTTCTCTCATGCGAGAAGCTACACAG